>VFKE01000129.1 GCA_009885695.1 Verrucomicrobiota bacterium
CATTCCGCGAAATCCAAAGAGGTCACCGGGCCGCGTCGTAACAGCGTGGAGACCTTGCGGGCTGCGCGGAAGGAATTGTTGACGGCGCTCAGCGAGTGATCCGGCTGCTAAACCTAAAAAGGAAAATGGACAAGATTGACAGGAAATTCAGGATTGGGAGAGAGGGAGTTACAATCAAAATGCCTCTCACCCAGTGGGTGAATGGGTGCATCTTCGTAATACCTTCCTGTTAATCTTGTTAATCCTGTCTAAGCCCCGCCACTGCGTTTTTTAGGCTAAACATTCCGGGACTTTGCATCACAAGTCCGCCCGCAGTATTTTGAGCAGCCAACCATCCGCAATCAACCCGACGAGCATGACAATCCACCGCAGAGCAGTTCAATGATGACCTCCCGAAAGAAAGGAAAGGGGGAAAGGGTCAGATGACATGAAAGCGAAGGAGCATTTCTCCTTCGCTTTCATGTCATCTGACCCTTTTCAAAGATGAAATCCATTTTTCTGCCTGAAAATCATTTTGCCTTATCTCAGGACTCAGGACTCCAGCGAATGCACGAGGCCATCGGCACTTCGACGGGGTCTCCCTGTGGCGTGATGCCGCCGCTGGCGGAATCGATTTTGAAAACGACGATGTTGTTGCCGGGCATGTTGGCGCAGAGCAGCCATCGGCCATCGGGCGTGATGAGGAGGTTTTGCGGGCCTTTGCCACCGCTGGGATCGATCGCAAGCAGCGTGAGCGTGCCGTCCTCGGCGATGCGGTAGCTGGCGAGGCTGTCGTGACCGCGATTGGTGCCATAGAGCAGCTTGCCATCGGGCGTGATCTTCAAGTCGGCGGTGTAGCTCTTGCCGGTGAAGTTAGCGGGCAGCGTGGCGATGGTTTGTTTCTCTTTCAGTGTGCCATCGGCGGCATTCCAATCAAAGACGGTGATGGTGTTGGCGAGTTCGTTGATGACATACACGAGCTTGCCGCCGGGATGAAACACCAGATGACGCGGACCGCTGCCGGGCGTGAGCTTGGCGAAGGGTTGCGCGGCATTCGGCGCGAGTTTCGCAGTGGCGGCGTCGAGCGTGTAGATCATGACCTTGTCGATGCCGAGATCGGCAGCGAGGGCGTGTTTGCCATCGGGGCTGACGACGAAGCAGTGTGCCTTCGGCCCTGCCTGCCGCTTTGGATCGCCGCCAGAGCCGCTGTGCTGGAAAAACGACGACGCCTCACCCAGCGAGCCGTCCGCTTTCACCGGTAGCGAGGTGACATTGCCGCTGCTGTAGTTTGCGACGAGCACCGATTTGCCTGTGGGATCGACATCGACAAAGCAAGCAGCCTTGCCGCGCGAGTTCTGACGATTGAGCGCTCGCAAATCGCCACCACGGCCCTCGATGGCAAACGCGGCGACGAAATTGTCCTTCCCGCCAAACTCGTCGATGGAATACAGAAACCGCCGGTCTGGCGAGAGCGCGATGAAAAACGGGCTCTGCACGCCCGTGGTGCGTTTTAGCGGCTTCAGCGTGCCTTTTTCCGAATCAAAACCAAACGCATGAATCCCAGCCTTTTCACCCGAGGCGAAGGCAGTGACGAAAACGAGCGGTTCAGCGGCAGAAACAGAAATGGTGGCGAGTAAGGTGAGAAGAATGGTGCGCATGGTTTGGTGGAGTCTGAGTCGGATTGTCATGGTTTCTGAAATGGGACGGAGGTTCCTATGCTAGGAAATTGCTTTCGTGGGTGCCGGGTTTGATGCCGCAGTTTCAACGTGCTGAGCATACCTCTCCTGTCCGCGGTGCCAAGATTCCTTTGGCAGCGGTGCTTTTGGGTTCTGGTCAGCCGGGCCGGAGTGGCCTAGGGCGTGCATCGGAGCCTGGGTGGTGAAATGGACAAGTTCCAGGAATTCCTTTACCGCGATGCCGACAAGTATCTGGAGTTGGTGCAAGAGTTTCTCGTCAAGCGCAACACAGCCTGGATTGTATCGTTAATGAATTACCTGGAAAAGAGCGAGCGCTTCATGGTGCTCGTCGGGGCCGGACATCTCGGTGGAAAGAACGGCTTGCTTGAACTGCTGAAGGCGCAAGGCTGCTCCATCCGGCAGCTCGGCAAGTAGTATTGGTTCGCGCAGCGCAGCACCGTGCGCGTCATGGCGGGGTGCCTTGCTGGGACGAGCGAACCCGCTCATCCTCCAGGTTACTCTTCAAACACCACTCCGGCCTTCTGCGACTTCTCCAGGGAAACGCTGAACAAAGAGCAGAAGCGGCGCCCTCGTCACTTGCTGCACTGGGATCAGCGACAAGGGCATCGCTCATTGTGCGATTAGGGCCGTTTAAATAATTTCATAGCCGCGTTCGTAGCCGCGTTCGTGAGAACGCGGGAAATATGGAAGCTCTCCCCGCAGCCGCGAAGCGAAAACGCAGAAAATAGGCATGCTTCGCTGGGTGCCGTGGCTTCTTCCCGCACTCTTACAGGATGCGGCCACGTCTTTTTAAAAAATGCACTAATCAGCGCTTCCCTGGGTAAGCCTAGCCGGCAAATTGACTGAACCGCCATAATTCACCGCGATTCATGCTCCTAAATGGCAGCAAGGAACGTAGCCTGTGACGGAGCGAGTCACGAGCGAAACTTCTCTCAAGCCTTCGGCTTGTAGAACGGTCATGCGTGGCTTTCTGGTTCATTAAACTATTTATCGGATGGACTCCGAGAGTGTGAGCAAATAGGCCGCCACGGATTTCAACGTGGCCTCGTCCTCGATGAAGCTGGAGGAGAAGGCCATTTTCTGTCCGTTCACGTCCTCTTTCAGCACACCCCGCATGCCATTTTTGTATTTCTTCAACTGGCTCGCCAGATACCAGTCCTGCAAGCCGACCAGTGGCGCGGCACCGAAGGCAAGCTCGCCCTCACCATTGAAACGGTGACATTCCATGCAGCGCCCTGCGTAGATCTCGCGCCCCACGGTTAGGTCCGCCCTGATCGTGGCCCCCTGCACCTGGCGCGGGAGCTGGCTGACGTATTCAAGCACCTGCTTCGATTGCTCAGGATTGAGCACCTTGCTGATCGCACGCATCATCTGGCCCTCGGGATCCTGCGGATGAAATCCACGGCGGCCAGCCTGAAAATTATCGATCTGCGCCTGCAAATACCATTCGGGCAATCCGGCGATGGACGGCGATCTGACCAGCAGACTCCCCTCGCCCTTTGGGCCATGACATTGGGCGCAGAGATTCTGAAAAAGAACCCGGCCCATCGCGGGTGGATCACCGGCAAAAACTTGGGCACTCATGGCAAGCGCCAGAAACGAGGTAGGGAAATTTTGCATGAGTAATAAAGCTCAAAATAACCCTTGATTCTCGCGCAAAATTTGTGCAAAGCCATGCGGATCTGATCAGATGTTCTGCAGCAAGAATTGACAAGGCAGCATCCATCTGATTTCTTCACATCCTCAAGATGAAAAAATATAACGTTGGTATCATCGGTTACGGTTGGGCTGCGGGCGCTCATATTGACTCACTCAACAAGACTCCTCACGCCCAAGTCACAGCAGTCTTCTCCAAGCGCAAACTGGACGAAGCAGAGGTCAGCGCCAAGCACGGCGGGAAAATCAAGTGTTACACGGACTTCGACAAGTTCCTCGCAGCCGACATCCAGGTGGTGGACATCTGCTCGATGCCCACGCAGCATGCGGCTCAGGCCATTGCGGCGGCGAACGCGGGCAAGCACATCATTTTGGAAAAGCCGATGGCGATGAACCTGCAGGATTGCCGCGACATCGTGAAGGCAGTGGAGAAAAACAAGGTCAAGGGTTGTGTGTGCTTCGAGTGCAAGTTCAGCGGCCAGATGATTGCCACCAAGGCGCTGGTGGACGAGGGATTACTCGGTGACCTGCACTACGCGGAGGTGGATTACTATCACGGCATCGGCCCATGGTATGGTCAGTTCCGCTGGAACACCAGCAAGGCCGACGGCGGCTCAGCGTTGCTCACCGCGGGCTGTCATGCGCTGGATGCGCTGCTGATGTTCATGGGCAAGGATGTCGAGAGTGTTGCCAGTTTCTCCACGAAGAGCAAAAGCAAGATCTTCCGCCCCTACGAATACGACACATCCAGCGTGACGATCCTGAATTTCAAAGGCGGCAAAGTTGGAAAATGCGCCGCGATCGTGGACTGCCTCCAGCCTTACTACTTCCATACGCATCTCGTCGGCAGCCATGGCAGCCTGCTGGATGACAAGTTCCACTCCGCGAAGATTAAGACTGACAAGGGCGGCTGGAGCAAACTCAACATGAAGATGCTCGACTCCGGCGACGTGAGCGATCATCCCTATCAGATGCAGTTCGAGGCGTTCTTCGACGCGCTTGACAAGGGCCGGACCATGCCGCTCACCAGCCTGCGAGAGACACTCCGCAGCTTCGAAGTGATCTTCGCGGCGGACAAATCGGCGGAAGAGGGAGGACGACTGGTGAAGCTGAGCGAGTTGAAGTAGGCAATGCCCTCCGCCCTAGCAATATTTGCGCATCCGGACGATATTGAGTTTGTCGCCGCGGGCACGCTGCTGCAGCTCAAGGAGCGCGGCTGGGACATCCACTACATGAACCTGTGCAAGGGCAGCGGCGGGTCCGTGCAGATGAATGCGACCACCACCGCCCTTAAACGGCTCGCCGAGGCGCAGGAGGCAGCCCGCATCCTCGGCGCGAAATTTTATCCGCCGATCTCCGACGACCTCGAGCTGACCTACGATCCCGGCCTGCTGCGCAAGGTTTCCGCCGTGGTGCGGGAGTCGCAGGCCAGCATCGTGCTGACGCACTCGCCGCAAGATTACATGGAGGACCACATGTTCGCCTCGCGGCTCGCCGTGTCGGCGGCATTCATGCATGGCATTCCGAACCTGCCGAGCGATCCACCGCGCGAAGCGTATTTTCATGACGTCACTGTTTATCACGCCATGCCACACGGCCTGCGCGATCCATTGCGCAAACGCATTTATGCGGGCTTGTATGCGAACACGACCTCCGTCCATGAGACGAAACGCCGCGCGCTCGCGGCCCACGAAAGCCAGAAACACTGGCTCGACGTGAGCCAGGGCATGGATTCCTATCTGATCTCGATGGACGAGGCTTCGCGCGCGGTCGGCCGGCTGTCGGAAAAATTCGAGTTCGCCGAGGGCTGGCGGCGGCATCTGCACCTCGGTTTCAGCGCAGCAGATGTCGATCCGTTGCGGAATGCACTGGGGGTGGACTGTTCAGCCGACTTGGAGTATGAGCGGGGGCTGGAATAATGAGGAGGATTCAAGAATTGAAGATGCAAGACCAACTGGCTTCCCGGCATTGTCTTCCGCCCTGCATCTTAAACCCTGAATCTTGACATCTTGAATCTTCCCCATGAGAAAACTCAGCCATATCGCCCCGGATTGGTGGGATTACACCACGCTGGAAAACTCGATCATCAGCGATGCATCAAAGCTCAGCGAGCGCGACCTGCGACAGCTCTCGCGGCCGGGATTCAAGATCGTGTTCTATGACACGATCGAGGACTTTTATCTCGCCGAGGCCTTGGAATACATCAACGCCTGGCGTCAGGCGACCCCGGACAATCCCGTGGGCATCTGCGGCCCGGTCGGGCCGACGGAACAGTTGCCGCTTGTGGCGCGCCTCGTGAACGAACTGGGCCTGGTGCTCGATGACGCGCACTTCTGGGGCATGGACGAGTGGTATGATCCGGTGACGAAGAAAGAGGTGCCGGTGCGAAATCCGCTTTCCTTCGAGCGCGCGGACCGTGAGTTGTGCTTCAGCCGCATCAGCAAGAAGCTCATCATGCCGGATGGAAACCTCCATTTTCCGAAGGGCAACGTGACCAGGTATGTGAAATCATGGAACGCCGGCGTGCGCTGCGCGGTCATGCAGGGCGGCCAGGGCGACGTCAAGCACTGGGCCTTCAACGACCCGGTGAAACGCATCGGCAAATACAAGAACGCCCCCCCATCGCCCGCGGAATACCGCAAGCTGGGCACGCGTATCGTGGAACTGCATCCCATCACGCTGGCGCAGAACGCGCGCACCAGCGGCGGCGGCAATATCACCATGGTGCCGAAGATGGCCATCACGGTCGGACCGGTGGAAACTTGGAAGGCTGAGAAGGTCTCCATCTGGCAGGCAGGCACGCACGACAGCCCGCTGGGCCAGCGTCTCACCGCTTTGATGATTTCCAAGCGCATTGCGGATTCCGCGGTACCCATGTCACTCCTCGCCGATCATCCAAATGTGCAATTCAACTACCTCCGCAGTGCCCTGGGAACCTGCGCGGTGGAGATGCACTGATCAAAAAAGCCGAGGCATCAAAGGACGCCGCGGCTTGATGCCAAGGTAGTCAACAACTGTTGCTGTTACTTTTTGTCGGCGGCAGCCGTCGTCGACGCGCCCCCGGCTGTCTTTAGAATGCCTTCGAGCTTCCTGGCAAAATTATTAGCTGAAGATCCACCGACCTGCTTGTCCACGGACTTGCCTGTGGTATCAAGGAATTCAATGTGGGGGATGCCGCTCACGCTGAATTTGCTCATGGCCGCCGCGTTGCCTTTTTCATCGGCATCGAGATAGGCCCAGACAAACTTGTCATGATAAGGCTTCACTGCGGCGCTGGGATACACACTCTTTTTCATCGTCTGGCATGGTGGGCACCAGGCTGCGGAAAAAATGACAATAACAGGCTTGCTCGTTTCCTTGGCCTTGGCGAGCGCGTCGGTGAGGCTGGTCACGAAGGCGGGACTGTCTTTCGGGAAGTCAGCCGAAAAGGCGGTGGCGGAAACGAAGGATACGATGGTGAGGAACGCGGCGAGCAGTTTCATGGGTGGTATGTGTTTGAGGTTCAGCAACAGGATATATTCCAATATAGTTCAAGACGCTACCTCGATTTCTCAAGGCTCACGACCGTGAACTCCTTCTGATGATCGCCCAAGGCCAGTTCCGCATCGTTCTTGGTCAGCGCGTCACTGGTAGAGCTGAAGGTAATTTTTTGGGAGCCCTCCTTGTCCCCCTTGGCGAACTCGACATCCCGGACTCCAGGCAGTTTCTTCATGGCTGCTGCGACCGTGGCCTTACAGCTCTGGCAGACGATGCCGGTGACGATAGCGGTGTATGGGGTCGGAACGGCATCCCCGGCGTGAACGAATGTGCCGAGTCCTGCCAGACTGATGAGAAGCATGAGGCGCATGGCTGGTTTTTGACGAGGATCAACTGCTTATGTTCAAGTGAACCAAAAATAAACCGGAAGCCCGGCACGAGGCCAGGCATCCGGTTTGATTCATGGCGTCTATAATTACGACTTGTCAGTTTTTTCGCCAGCCTTGACCCAGCCGGAGAGGCCGGCGGACATGTGTTTCACGTTTGTGTAGCCAAGCGCGGTGGCTGCCTTGGCCGCACGGGCGTAGGAGCCGCAGGACGGGCCGCCGCAATAGGCGACAACCAGGGCACCCTTGTCAGCCGGAAGCTTGGAGGCGAGGTCCTTGTTGACGGCGCTGAAATCCAGCGCACCTGGGACATGTCCGGATTTGTAGGACTGGGCGCCGTTGACATCGATAAGGGTGACTTTCCCTTCAGTAATGGCTTTTTTCACTTCTGGAATGGTGATGTCTGGATATTCACCGGCGTAGGCGCGGACGCCAAAGAGTGCGGTGACGGCGAGGAGGCAGAGCAGTTTTTTCATGGTCGGTTTGTTTGGGTGTGGGTGTGTTTCTTAGGCTATTGAACGCAGAACAGACGGTGCGGAGCTCGCTTTTGTTCAGTTAATCTGAAGCAAAAGCATGAACGCACCGGCAATTAGTACGTTCCGAATCGGAAAAAGTTGCTGTTTATTTTCCGCTTTCATGGTCCGGCGGGACGGCAACCCGGGGTTTCTGCGAGTGCCGCGATGCCCGGCTCCACAAGCATCAGCCTGTAACAGTAAATTCGTTGCGAAATCATAAACTGCATGAAAGGTGGCAGGCCAAATTTTCTCCAGTTTCATGGATTCAAGAACCAGTACCCCGCGCCGGTAGCGCACTGACTGCTGGCACACGGTGCTCGACGCCGCTCAAACCTTCACACTCATCATGAAACACACCTCGCTCCTTGCTCCCGCTCTCGCGCTGCTCACCTCCGTCGAACTGTTCGCGCAAAACGCCAGCCCGCCGAAAATCGGCACACTGGAGCCCGTCATTGTAACCGCCACGCTCTCTGAGGAACCCGCGGACAACGTCCCCTACACCGTCGATACGCTGGATGAAAAACAACTCATGGAACTCGGCGCGACGAGCGTGCCAGAAGCACTCCGGCAGATTCCCGGCGTGCTCTTCCAACAAACCGCGAACGGTCAGGGCTCGCCCTTCATCCGCGGCTTCACCGGCTTCCGCAATCTTGCCCTCATCGACGGCATCCGCCTCAACAACTCAACCTTCCGCGAAGGGCCGAATCAGTATTGGAACCTGATTGATTCACTGAGCCTCTCCAGCATCGAAGTGATCAAGGGCCAGGGCTCGGTGCTCTTCGGCAGCGACTCCATCGGCGGCACGGTAAATGCCTTGACCAAGGGTCCGGTCTATCGGCAACCGACCCCACCCGTTTCCGCTACACAGGGCAAGGGAGCGAAGACGGTGCAGCCGGCGCAACCGGTCGGCATCGGCCCCTACCTCACGGGCCTGGCTTTCACGCGATACTCCACTGCGGAAAATTCATGGACGGGCCGCGTCGAAGCCAGCATCAGCGAGTGGGAAAAATACGGCCTCTACATTGGAGTCACAGGCCGCAGCTTCGGCAACGTTCAGGCCGCGGACCTCGGCGAACTGCCGCACACGGGCTACGATGAATTGAGCATCGACGCCAAGGCTGAATTTTTCCTCAACAGCAACACGAAGTTGATACTCGTGCACAACCAAATGCACCAGAACGACGTCTGGCGCACCCACCGCACCATCTACGCCGTGCCGTTCGCCGGCAGCAGCATCGGCAGCGATCTGGAGCACTACTTCGACCAGGATCGCTACCTCACCTACCTCCGCCTCGAAGGCCGCCCGGACAGCGGCTGGCTCGACCGCTACGACCTCACGCTCTCGCATCAGCGCCAGAGCGAGGACCGCTTCCGCCTGCGCAAGGGGTCGCTTTCTGACAAGGAAGGCTTTGATGTGGACACCTGGGGTCTGGCTTTGAACATGGAGAGCCAGTCTTCGATCGGTTTGCTCACCTACGGCGCGAACTACTACCTCGACAAAGTGAACTCCTACAAACGCAGCTACAAAAGTGGCAAACTCGACAAGGTCGCCGTGCAAGGTCCGGTGGGCGATGATGCGGACTACCACCTCGCCGGCGCCTTCATCCAGGACCAGATCAACTTGAGCAACGCCGTCGAACTGACGCTCGGCGTGCGCTACACCTACGCCCAAGCCGGCATCGGCCGTGCGGAAGATCCAGACAGCGGCGGCGTCATCTCCATCAGCGACTCGTGGCACAATGTGAGCGGCAGCGCCCGCGTCCTGTGGAGCCTGGACGAGCAGAAACGCCTCAAGCTCTTCGCCGGCGTCGCCCAGGCCTTTCGCGCGCCGAACCTTAGCGACCTCTCGCGCTTTGACATCGCCCGCTCCGGCGAGCAGGAGGTTCCCTCGGCTGGCCTCGATCCCGAAACGTATCTGCTCTCTGAAGCCGGGGTTCGCTGGAACTCGGAAAAACTTTCGCTCAGCCTGGCCTATTTCTACACCGACATCACCGACATGATCGTGCGTGCGCCGACCGGCGGCCTGATTGACGGCCTGCCCGTGGTCAGGAAGCGCAACGCGGGCGGTGGCTATGTGCAGGGCATCGAGTTCGGCCTGAACTGGCAAGTCGCCGATGACTGGCGCCTCTACGGCAATGTCGCCTGGCAGGACGGCGAAGTGGATGATTTCCCCACATCCTCGCCGAACAAAGTCACCGAGCCTATTAGCCGCCTGCTGCCCGTCACCGGCCTCGCCGGCCTGCGTTACGACAACCCCTCGCGCCGCTGGTGGATCGGGGCCGAAGTGCAGATCACCGATCGCGCCGACAACCTGAGTGCCGGTGACATCGCCGATACGCAACGCATCCCTCCCGGCGGCACCCCCGGTTACACGGTGGCAACGCTGCGCACCGGCTGGCGTGTCACGGACTCGCTCACACTAACCGCCAGCGTGGAAAACGTTTTCAATGAAGCCTACCGCGTGCATGGTTCCGGAGTGAACGAGCCGGGTGCCAACTTTATCTTCGGCGCCGAAATGAGGTTCTAGCGCATTTTTATAAAAGACGTAGCCGCATCTCGTAAGAGTGCGGGAAGAGGCCACGGCAGCCAGCGAAGCATGCCTATTTCCCGCGTTTTAGCTTCGCGGCTGCGGGGTGAGCTTCCATATTTCCCGCGTTCTCACGAACACGGCTACGAAATTATTTAAACCGCTTTAGCGCAAGATTCTTTCTGCGCTATGCTCACACTCCCCGCCCACCCATGAAAGCACAGATCGTGTTCAGCATTTGCGCCTCCGTCGGCCTTCACGTCGGCGGCGCACTGCTGGTGCCGTGGCCGGACGGAGGCCACGAGGCGCAGGACGGCGTAACTCAAGTGCTGCTGGAAATATTGAGTGAGGCTCCATCGAACGAGGCACCGCCCGCAGTGAGCGAGCCGTCATCGGAACCTGCAACACAAACAGTAACCGAGCCCAAAGTTACCGAGTCCGCGGTGCAAGAAGCACCACCGGTGGAATTGAAAGCAGAAGCGCCAGCTACATTGCCGCCCGCGGATTCTCCGCCGGCAACTAGCCAGAACACACCCCTCGCCGTCAAGACACCGTCCGTCGCTGTCGTGCCTGCGGAACCAGCGCCCAAAGCCAGGACCACAACGAGTGCCACAGCCAGCACCACAATCCGCGGCGGATCATCCAGCAGCATCAGCAAGGTGCGCTATCGCAACCGGGCAGCGTTGTCGTATCCCGCCTCCGCCCTGCGTCAGCGAATTGGAGGGAGCGTGCTGCTGCTGGTAAACATCGATGAGAACGGACGCGCCACTAACATCACAGTGCAGCGATCCAGCGGCAGCACTGATCTCGACCGCGCCGCCATCAACTGCGCGCGCCAGAGCACCTACGAGCCGCATCGCGTCCACGGTGTGGCACAGCCCAGACGCGTCGAAGCGCCGTTCAAATTCGACGCCAGTGCCCTGCGTCGGTAGAGCAATTCAAATAACTACGCTGTCGCTTTCGACTTGTGCGGGTTCTGCGAAGCGCATGGTGAATCCATAATTAAACAGCTCCCGCGTGGCGTATTTCCGCTCGATCCCGCGCTGCTTGAGCGCGGTGTTGATGACCTCCGTGATGCGCAGTTTCATCTTGGGCGTGAGACGACGTCCCTTGCGCGCCCGCTGCACAGCCTTGTGACTTAAATCAACCGGGCGCAGTTCCACCAGGGAGTGATTGTCCATTCCGTGCTCCAGCATGATCGCGTCCAGCGGTTGCACACCGAAGTTTCGTTCCACGCCGTCATTCACCACTGCCTTTTCATCTTCTGTCATCGTGCCGGACACTAGCACCCTGACTGCATTCCGCCACCCCTGATGTTCCCGGCACCAGATGCTGCGTGCGCGTTGCCGCTGACTAGAGCATTTAAAAAATTCGTAGCCGCATCTCGTAAGAGTGCGGGACAATAGATCGTACGCGCATCAGATGTCGAACTTCGAATCTTCCCGCGTTTTCGCTTCGCGGCTGCGCTAGCAGTTAAACTGCTCTAAGAGGAACATGCAGAAGTTGACGTGCGTCTCGCACGCTGCGGGACTTCCCGGACAGAAGGCCCGGGCTTCACGGAACTTCAGTCTATGTTAGGCAATTTTCTCCATTTTGATGGCAATCACCCTTGCCGGAGGGGCACAATCCTGCTTCAATCATATTTATGAATGCTCGCCCGCGCCTCGCGCTCCTTCGCTCCTTTTAGTGGCGGGCTTGATGCTGACGGATTCAGTGAAGGCCGTTGTCACCATTGACTATGTGACGGTGGGAGACATTGGGAATGCGAACGACTCCACCGGCTTTGGTGGGGTGGCCTACAGCTACCAGATCAGCAAGTATGAGGTGACCAACGCGCAGTATGTGGAGTTCCTCAATGTCAAGGCTGCCACCGACACGAACTCCCTCTACAACAACAGCATGAACAGTGATGCGCGGGGCGGCATCACTCAAGGCGGCGTCAGTGGGAGTTTCACCTATAGCTTGAAAACGGACATGGGTGACAAGCCGGTGAATTACGTGAGTTTTTTGGATTCCATGCGCTTTGCGAACTGGATGCACAACGGCCAGGGCAACGGGAGCACGGAGAGCGGGGCTTATGACATGACGCAGTCCGCCAGCACCGTGATCCACGGCGGCAGTGCCAGCGTGTGGTTGCCAACGGAAAACGAGTGGTATAAAGCGGCCTACTACCAGCCGGTGGGGCTGGGCGGGGACACGGACAGCTACTGGCTTTATCCCACGGCGAGCAATACCGCGCCCACGGAGGCTACGGCCGGCTCGACGGGAATCATCAGCAATCCCGGGACTAACGTGGCGAATTACAATCTTGGAGCGGATTGGAACGCACAGAATGGCAACGTGACCACGGTGGTCAGTGCTGGGCCGCTGAGTTCCGGCTACTACGGCACCTTTGATATGGGAGGCAATGTGTGGGAGTGGAACGAGGCTGTCGTCGATTCCGCTCGTGTTCTGCGCGGGGGTTCCTGGCTCAGCGCCGGGGCCAGCCTGCGCGCCTCGTTCCGCGACAGCATCCCACCCACGAGCGAGTACGCCGACGTGGGCTTCCGGCTCGCAAGTTCTTCTGTCCCCGAACCATCGCGTGTGATGTTGTTGCTAGCTGGAGCGTGTAGTTTGCTCATGAGGCGTCGTCGGGTTCCTTTTGCCCTTTGAAGCCCTTACCCCTGGTAATTTGGTAGCCCAATAATCCGATGGCGGGTCACCGTCCGTAGTTCCCGTGTGAGTGGTGGCTCATGCGGCCCTCCGCGTGAATCTGAATCCTTGCGCGAGAGCGCCTGACATGAATTTGGAGTGCCCTGAAGTGGGTCGGCAGCCCTCTGCCGACCGGATGCTGATGAATCGACAGAGGGCCGCCGACCGGAAGCTGATGAATCGGCAGAGAGCTGCCGACCCACCTTGCTGCTGGGCACGGCGAAGCGCCAGATGGAGGTGCTGCGGTGGCTGCTGCGTCTGTGTCACGAGCGCAAGCTGCTGAACTCGTGACTCGCAGGAAAACTCTTCAAGCCGGAGGCTTGACGGAAATTAGCCGGTGGTGCAACCACCGGATCGCCGCAGGCGGTGGGTAGCGCCCCGAAGAAGGCGCGAGAAATGTGGCTGCCCCACGCCCCGTTCATCACAGATAAGCGTCATCGTATTCTACTAGCCCCCGATTGAGCATCTCAACGTATTCGTCCTGGAAGGTCTATGCGCGATGATGCTCCTCGCGCTCCTGCCGGAGCGCAACATTTGTCTGCTGATCCAGTCCGGTGGTTTCGCTTTGCTGCACCACCGGCTAATTTCCGTCAAGCCTCCGGCTTGGAGAAGCTGCATTGCACGTCACAGCGGGGATGATGTCGCACGCCGCAGCACGGAAAATACCGCTTGAGGAAACGGGATGAAAACGATATTGATTTGCCGGGGGCTGAAGCCTGTGCCACTAAACCTAAAAAGGAAAATGGACAGGATTAACAGGATATTCAGGATTGGGAGAGAGGGAATTACCATCAAGATGCCTCTCACCCAGTCGGTGAGTGAGTGTATCTTCGTAATACCTTCCTGTTAATCTTGTTAATCCTGTCTAAACCCCGCTCATGTTGAAATGCACCCTGGCAGATTCCGCCAGCCCATAGGCGGCGTCTTGCAGCGAGAGATCATCTGTGGTGATCTTCAACTCGCTCGCATTATCATAAAGAGGAGCGCGGGCAGCGAGGAGTTCGCACAGTGTTGCGGCAGGATCAGCGGTTCGCAGCAGCGGACGGTCGTGACTGCGCGAGGTGCGGCGGCGCAGGGTCTCGATGCCGGCATTGAGCCAGACGACAAAACCAAGGCGCTTGAGCAAGGGCAGGTTTTCCGGCTGGGTGACAATGCCGCCGCCAGTGGCGATGACATGATGCTGCCGTCCAATGAGTGAATGCAAAGTGGCGGATTCGCGTTTGCGAAAACCAGCCTCTCCTTCGCTGGCAAAAATTTCCGGAATCGTTTTCCCTGCGGAACTGGCGACAAGCTGGTCAGTGTCCACAAATTCAAAGCCCAAACTCTGAGCGGCGAGCCGGCCGACGGCGGATTTACCAGAACCCATCAGACCGATGAGTACAATGTTCACCGGCTTCGCGAGTTCAGCATTTGATTTTGCAACCTGCGTCATGATGGACGGCACCAGCGCCGGATCATTTTCCAACCCGGCAAAATAATCTTCAAACAGCGGCGACCACCCTGCGGCGCGCAGCTTTGCATTCGACACGCGTTTACTGGTCCAGGCCCGCTTACGCGTGGCATCCGGCGGAACGACGGGCGGCAGTGATTTGCCAAAGCGCGCGGCGAGCCTTTCAAAACAGAAGCGCTGCACAAGCGGGGTGTTATCGGCCACGTTGAATATCCCTTGATGCCCGGTCGCGGCCAGATGCATCAGCGCACGAGCCGCGTCTTCACGATGAATCTGATTGAGCCATCGTCCTTCATCATTGCCGCCCTCGATGGTGGCGGTGCCTTCAATAAAATTCTTCAACACAAACGAGCGTCCCGGCCCATAGATGCCGGCCAGCCTGGCCACACAGCCGTTGCGGCCCAGCACAAAATCTTCCGACTCCCGCAAGATGCGGCTGGTTTCCCGGTCCGGCGTGGCGTCGCTTTCCTCCGTCACGGAGGAGCCGTCAGTCTGCGGATAAACGCTGGTGCTGCTGCAAAATATCAGGGCCGAATCCGGAAAAGCTGCGGCTAGATTCCGGCAGCCATCGAGATAAATTTTTCGATAAACTTCCGCACCACCCCGGTTCGAAGAAGCGCAGTGAATGACGGTCGCGGGCTCCGCTCCCAGCGCACGCACCGATGATGCCTCGCTGGCATCGCAGGCCCGCACGGCATACGGTTTAACTTCGGCCAGCCGGGACGCTGACTCCTCCGAGTGGGTCACGCCGGTGACATCGTGACCCGCTTCCTCAAGCAGATCCGCGACCCGCTCGCCGACATAGCCGCAGCCGATGACCAGCACCTTCATGGCGCAGTTTTCCGCTCCTTCTTGAAGTAATCCTCCAGTCCCCGCGTCACACCCCGGGCATAATCCTCCAGCGGACTGGACACCAATTTACCATCCATCAGGGTGCGCCCTGAATAATGGCCCAGCAGCAGGCGCCGGTAGGTCTGCTCGTGGTTCATGACATACGGCTCCAGAAAAATAACCGGACACTGGTAAAGCCGGTTCGCCAGCAGGTTGCGCGCATAGACATACGGACTGGAGCCCGCGCGCCGCGCGTTTTTCGTCGTATAAACATAAGGCGGCAAACCCGTGGCATCCGCCATCGCGGTTGCGAAAACATCCGCCATCCGCAGCTCCTCCTCATGCACACGTGAAAAAAGACGGCGGAACATGTCAAAGCGCACGTCCTCAAACTCCAGTTCCTCGCGCGAATAACAACCGTTGATGAGCAGGTGAAAATGATTTCTGTCCACAAACGCTGGACGGGCGGGATCGCCCCAGGGCTCCGCGTTGAAATGGAGACAGACGACCAGATCAGGCCGCAACTCCTCGTTCACCTTCTTCGCCCGCGCGTGGATTTCACTCGTGCGGTAGAAGAGCTTCTCCGCCTGCCACTGCACCGTGGCCACCTTGGTATCACCCTCGGATGCCGCGTAATTTTCCTTGGGATTACTGATGCCAGCCTCCTTCAGTACCTGACGTGCCACCGCCTTGAGGCTGTCCGGCCTGACATTTGTCACCGGAGCTTCTGATGTCCGCACAAGACTGACGAGTGCACCCAGGGCTTCCAGTCGCGGTTTGATGATCTGCGCCACAAGCAGAACCAGCGAACCCTCCGCAATCGCGGTGCCCGGTGCCATGCTCAACCAGCGCTCCTCCATCTTTGCATATCCACCGCCAATGTGCCCGGGATCGAGCGTGATGTGAAATCCCTTGAGTGGCGGCTCTCCAGGCTTGAGTGGCGGCAACTCGCGCGGTGTCCGCCAGAATCGTGGTGCTTTTTTTATCGCAGCAGCGGGATTGCGGAGGGCAATTTCCAGTGCGGGCCGTCCTGGTGCAGTCTGAATGATAACCTTCCCGGGTATGAGGTTCCACTCAACCGGCGGATCCGTGCCGTCGCTGTAGATGCCGGTTATTGCGGCAATAAACTCTTCACGGCTGATCACACCCGAGAACAATTCTAGCTCCTTCCATTCAGGTTTGTCCGTCAACGGACTACGTTTAGAATTAGCGGAGTTATATGACTCTGATGCAGACAAGGACACCGCGTCAGGCCGTCCCAAAATGCCCGCCGGTTGCGCGTGAATTCCGAGGCCGCTCGCCAGCAAAGCGGCAAGGCTCAGCAGCCCGTGGAGCATTTTTCGCGACAACATGCGCCGATGCTAGACTTGATTGTCACGAAAATCATCCTCTAAGTGCTTCCATGCAACCTGATGACGACATACCCCAAAACATCTTCCGCATCCTTTTCCTCGGCGATGTCATGGGCGAGCCGGGCCGCAAGGCGGTGGCAGCGCTGCTGCCGGCGTTAAAGGAGGAACTCGCCGCCGACTTCGTCATCGTGAACGGTGAAAACATTGCCGGTGGCCGCGGCATCACGCCCAAGCTCGCCATCGGCCTCATGCGCGCTGGTGCGGCGGTGGTCACCACCGGGGATCATGTCTGGGACCAGAAAGAAATCATGCCATGGTTTGCCGAGGAACCGCGTCTGCTGCGCCCGCTCAATTATCCAGCAGGCGCGCCGGGAAAGGGTTTCGTCGTTCTGGAAACAAAAAAGGGCAAGGTAGGCGTCATCAACGTGCAGGGCCGCACCTTCATGAAGATGATTCTCGACAATCCCTTCGAGACCATCGGTCCCATGGTCGATGAAATCAGGCGCGAAACCAACGTCATCTTCGTGGACATGCACGCTGAGACCACCAGCGAGAAGGTGGCGCTGGCGCATTTCCTCGACGGACGCGTCTCCGCCGTCGTGGGCACGCACACCCACGTGCAGACGGCGGACGAGCGCATCCTGCCGAAAGGCACCGCCTTCCTGACTGACGCCGGCATGTGCGGCCCGGTTCATTCGTGCATCGGCATGGATGTGGAAGCCGCCATCGCCCGCTTCACAACACTGCTGCCATCGAGAAATCATGTGGCCCGCGGTGACGCGCAGTTGAGCGGCGTAATTATCGATGTGGACGCCCTTACGGGAAAGGCACTCAAGATCGAGCGGGTGCAGCGAATGTGCGTGGATGGATGATCCACAACGTCAGACAAGCCTTTCATAGCCAGACCCAGGCGGCGCGAGAATCTTCGTGTACAGCTTCCGGAAATGCACCAGCCAGTCCCCGGCCTTATGTGACGAAAGTGTCAGATGCGACCCGCCCACCCCTGTGGGATGATGCGACATCATGAAAGCAGCACTCGCTCGCGACAGCGGCATGGCGGAGAGTTCATGGCCGTTGCGCGCCTGGTTCTACTGCCTTGTGGATGGAGTGGCCATACTGCTTGGAATCATTGTGGTCACTGTGTTCAAACTTCATCGACCAGCCAGCCCGTCGCTGCTTGCACCCTCACCCGCAGAATAACACTCAATCGTGGAAGACGGGGAAACGCCGCCTGCTGCAACACCGCGATCTCCGTTCTACGCCCGATGCAGTTGACATGTCGGCGCTCCTACTGTGAAGGGGAGTGGCCCATTCTATAACAAAGCCGGATGAGATGTAATTTTCCAGCGATCGCCGTATTTGCCGCCTCCATCGCCAGCCTGTCGGCGGGCAATATCCTGATGAAGATGGGAGTGGATCGTTACGGAGCGCTGACCCATGGTGGAATTTCCAGTCTGCAAGCGATCATACGAGCTCCAGCACTGCTGATTGGCGTGGCGCTGATGTCGGTCCAGTTCGTCGGAACGCTGACACTCTTCAAATGGGGCTGGGACGCGAGCGTGGTCGTGCCGGTCATGGGATTGTGTTATGTGGGCACGGCCATCCTCGGCAAATGGCTGCTCGGTGAACCGGTGAATGCGCTGCGCTGGCTTGGAATATTTCTAATCCTCCTCGGTGTCTTTTTCATTGCGCGCTCGGCGGCAGCAAAAATTGAATAAGCTGGCCCTGGCATGATGTTACTGAGCAACCCCACTGATGGATAAGAGCACAAAATTTCCGGAAGGTTTTCTCTGGGGCACTGCAACTTCGGCAACCCAGATCGAAGGTCACGTCGTCAACGAATGGACGGATTATCTCGCACCGGACGGCGGACATTGCCGCGTCGCCTGCGATCATTACCATCGCTACGAGGAGGACGTGGAGTGGATGGCGCAACTCGGCGTCAATTCTTATCGCATGGGCATCGAATGGTCGCGGCTGCAAGCGGCGGCGTTCGCACCGCTCAATCCGAAAGAACTCGATCGTTACGTCCACTTGCTGGATTGCCTCAAGGCCGCGGGCATCACACCGATGGTCGTGCTGCACCATTTTTCCAATCCACCGTGGATTTCAGCGGCTGGCGGCTGGCTGAATCCGGCGACGATTCCGGCGTTCATTGATTACGTGACGAAGCTGGTGGCAGCCTTGAAGGAGCGTGTTTATCTTTGGAACACGTTCAATGAGCCGGACACTTACGCTTCGCTGACCTATTTGATCGGCGGGTTCCCGCCTTTCCACAAATGGCGCTTTCACTCCTACCGCAAAGTCATCCGGCACATGGCCGAGGCCCACGGGCAGGCGTGCCGCGTAATCCGGCAGGCAGGCGGATTCAGCAAGACACCAGAAGTCGGCATCGCAAAAAACTGGACATATTTTGAGGCGTTCCAAAAATATTCCCTCTGGGATCATGGTCTGGCCAAGTTTTGCCATTATGCGTTCAACCATTTTGTGCTGGATGCTTTTTTAGGCGGCAAACGTCGCGAGGATTCCACGTTTCTTGGCGTGAATTATTACGGTCGCGTGCGGCTGAATCACTTTCAGGCACTGGTCCCCACGAACGGCGTTTCCGACGAAAGACTGAAAATGCTGGGCATCGTCAGCGACGACATGTTTGAACGGCACCCTTCTGGGTTCGGAAGACTGCTGGAAAAGTTTCACCGGCGCTACCGCCTGCCCATTTACATCACCGAACATGGCGCAGCCTCTAGCGACGACGATTTTCGCATCAGTGATCTGACGCAACATTTGCACGAAATGCACGGCGCGATGAACGGCGGCGCGGACGTGCGCGGCTTTTTTTACTGGTCGTTGCTGGACAATTTCGAATGGCAGTTCGGTTATTCAAAAAAATTTGGCCTGCTGTCCGTGGATTTCAATGATAAAAATCTCCTGCGCAAAATGACGCCGGCCGGCGAGTATTACCGCGGTGTCTGCCAGGCCAGTACGGTCCCGCCGGAGGAGAACATTCACCCATCCCTGTCATCCTGCTGCTAGGAGCAATTCCGCGCCCCATTCCGTGTTTCATTTGGAGTGCGCGGACATGTCCGCGCTTTAACATCGCCACGACCCAGTTCCGTAAGTTGCGCGTGCGGGAGCTGCCGTGATCGCTCCAATTTTAGTTATCCCTGCAGTTGATGACCCAACTTGCGCGAGAGCTGATCAGCGAATCGCTTCACCTTTGTCCCCAGTTTATCGAGGGAGGACGGCGTCACGCGATCGGATGGGCCGCTGATCCAGAGGGAAGCCACTGGATGGCCGCGATGGTCGAAGACGGGCGCAGCGACACAGGCGAAGGTCTCGCTCTCTTCGCCGCGGTCGAGGGCGTAGCCGTTGGCTTTGGCTTGCTTCAGCTCAGCGAGGTAGGCGGTGGCGCTAGTGATCGTGTGGCGGGTGTGTTTGGTGAACTTGATCTGCTGCACGAAGGTTTTTTGGGCTTCGGGGCTCCAGTGCGCCAGCATGGCTTTGGCGGGCGCGGCGGTGTGCAGGGTGAAGGCGTGGCCGATCTCCACCACGACCTTCACGGGATGTGAGGACGCGACCTGATCGAGCACCACGCCGTGATTTTCGGCCAAAGTGCCCAAGAGGGCCGTTTCCCCGGTGGCGTCGCGCAGAGCGGTCAGGATCGGTGCGGCGGCTTGGATGAGGCGTTCGCCGCCCACGGCGGCGTGGCCGAGGCTGAGCAATTTGCGGCTGGCACGGTAGGCCTTCGTGTCTTCATCGCGCTCGGCGTAACCCCGCAGGGTGAGCGTGGTGGCGATGCGGAAGACGGAGTTCTTCGGCATTTTTAGCGACTCGGTCATCGTGGTGAGCGTCATGCCCTCAGGATGTCGCGTGAGCAGTTCCAGCAGGTCCAGGGTGCGATCCAGGATGGGGACGCGATAACGGTTCAGGGGATGTGCGGGTTCTCGACGTGTCTGGGGCATGAGGCTGAAGAGATAGCTCGAATGTCTGTCTTCACATCTTTTTCTAGCGCGTTGATGAGACGAAGGAGGACCGTTTAGCGACGCAAATGGGTGTTATCAGCCTGCTACCACGCTTCCTCGTAGAGCCGGATGATGTCCGGGATTTCGGGGACGATGGGGTTGTTGGCTGGGCTGCCGGAGGCGAGTGCGTCGGAGGCCATTTTTTCCTTCATCTGGTCGAAGCGGGCGCGGGTGGTGCTTGGGCACTGGCTGAGACTCGGCACCTGGAGGGTTAGGTTGAGTTTCACCAAAGCGGGCACCAAGGCGGCGGCGGCCTCGTCATCATTCATGCTCGCGGTGGCGCAGCCGAGTGTGCGGGAGATTGTGGCATAGCGTTCCTTTGCGCCTGCCAGGGAGTAGCGAGTCACGGCGGGCAGCAGCAGCGCGTTGGATAGTCCGTGCGGGATGTGAAAGAGAGCGCCGACGGGACGGCTCATGCCATGCACCAATGCCACGCTGCTATTGGCGAAGGCCATGCCTCCGAGCGTGGCGGCGAGCATCATGCCTTCGCGTGCGGGGCGGTTGTCCGGCTGGCTCCAGGCGATTTCCAGATGCTGGGCGACGAGGCGGATGCATTGGAGCGCGAGAGGATCGGTCAATGGCGTGGCTTTGCGGGATACATACGCCTCGATGCCATGGGTGAGTGTGTCCACGCCGACATGCGCAGTGAGAGACGCGGGCATGGTCAGCGTCAGCTCGTAGTCCACGAGGGCCACCGTGGGAAGCAGGTGACGGTCGAGCATCATCATCTTCACGTCCCGCGCGGTGTCGGTGATGACGGCCACTTTGGTCACCTCGCTGCCGGTGCCTGCGGTCGTGGGGATGACGATGAGTGGCGGGCCGGGGGACTTCACTTGATGGTAGCCTTGGCAGCGACTGAGGGGCTCGCCATTTGTTGCGAGGACGCAGATGGCTTTGGCTGCATCCATGGGGCTGCCGCCACCGAGCGCGACGACGGCATCACATTTCTCACTCTGCAAGACACGCACACCAGCGCGCACATTTTCATCCGTGGGGTCGGGTTGCACTTCGGTGAAGATCAAGGGTGTGATGCCGCCAGCCCGGAGTTCTTGCTCAAAGCGTGCGATGAGCCCGCTGGCGGCCATGAAGGCATCGCTGACCAAAAGGATGCGCCGGGCACCGAGCCGGGCGAGTTGTGGCACGAGTTCGCGCGATGCACCTGCACCGATGATGACCGTGGAGGGGATGTTAAACTGTGAGATCATGGTGAGTTACCAGCCTTGTGAGCGGACGTAGCTTTTGTCCCAGCGGGAGAGCACACACTTCTGCCGGGTGTAAAACATGACTCCTTCGATGCCCTGCACATGCAGGTCGCCGTAGAAGCTGTCGTTCCAGCCGGAGAAGGAGAAGAGCGCCATCGGTGCTGGCACGCCGATATTGATGCCGAGCATCCCGCACTGCATCTCGCGGGTGAACTGACGCGCGGCGGCTCCGCTCGATGTGAAGATGGATGCGCCATTTCCAAACGAGAGGCGGTTCATGGTGGCGATGGCATCATCGAGAGTCTTCGGGCGCATGAGTGAAAGCACGGGGCCGAAGATTTCCTCGCGGAAGAGTCGCATCTCGGGCTGCACGCGGTCGATCAAGGTGGGCCCGACGAAGAAACCCCGGCTCGGTCCCTTTCCACGACCGTCATAGGCCAGATCAGCGCCCTCGCCGGGTGCCTTCTCCACGTAGTCGAGCACTCGATCCCGTGCGGCGCGGTCGATCACAGGTCCCATGCCCGTCGCGCTGTTGCTGCCAGGGTCGTCCACCACCATCTCTGCCAGCGCGGAGCTGACGCGCTCCCGCCAGGCATCTGCCGTGGCATCGCCCACGCCCATGAGGACGGAGCCTGCCATGCAGCGCTGCCCTGCACAGCCAAACGAAGAACCGAGGATAGCCCGGAGCGTGGAGTCGGGATCGGCGTCCGGCATGACGAGCAGCACATTCTTCGCGCCGCCTGCCGCCTGCACCCGCTTGCCGTGGGAACAGGCCAGCGAATACACATGCTTCGCGATGCGCGATGAGCCGACAAAGCTCACCGCCGCGATGCCCGGATGCGTGCAAATGGCATCCACGACCTCACGTCCGCCATGCACGATGTTCAGC
>VFKE01000206.1 GCA_009885695.1 Verrucomicrobiota bacterium
AAGATCGAGAGATGCCGCAAACGGCTTGAGGAAATCAGTCCGGGTTGCACGAGCAGGAAGCGGCGCAAGGCGGCTTATAAGAATAGTTATTTCGGCGACAGAACACTAGGAAATCCCTTTCGACGGTGCCGGGCCGGAGTGGCCCAGGACGCGCATCGGAGACGGGGAGTGAGGGGTATGTCACAGGGTCTAAAGAACAATGTGGCCTACTTTGTAGCAGGAGCCTCACGTAACGCTTCGCGGAATTGGGCGTAGAGAGTGTCCAGAGTCTTGCGAAGCTTCGAGGTGCGCTCGGACCATTCCACATTGAGACGTCCAGTTGCCATCTCGACGTGTTTCTTGTCAAGCCATTCACCTACGCGCTTGAGGTCAGCGCGCTGATCGTGCTCGCGGGCATATTGTGGCCAACTCATCTGGTAGTTGCGCCGCACTTCCGTCGTATTGAATGAGGGATTTGACATGGCAGCCGAAGCGACGGCCTCTGTGGTTGCGGGCGTGATGGTGGTTGCTTGAGCCACACGGTATCCAGCTTGCACGAGCTTCATGTTCCGGGGCTTTTCGATCACTTGAGCGACGGGTGAACTCAAGATGCTCGCTGAATTCGCCTCGGCACTCCATCCACTTCCGCCGGAACGCAGGCGGGATTCTACGCCGAAATCGGAGGCAGGGCCTCAAATGGCAGCGGGGAAGCGGCGTCCTGTTTTGATCGCACCACGACAGATTTGAACCCTTGACCCAACCCTGACCCCATTTTCCCCATTTCCCGCGAAGAAATCGCAGCCGAGCGGGCGGTTCGCGGGCGGAGCCGTCGGTGAAGGTCGAACAAGCCTGGCGGCTACGGCGCGAGCGCACCGGGTGCTGAGAGCACGCCTTCGCGCTCGCCATCGAAGCTGTAGCTGGTGGTCGGACTGTCGAGCGGTGCCGCCGCATTGGTGGCACCATTCTGGAGGCGCGCACGAATGTCCTCTGAGCTGACACTTTGACTGAGGCTCAGCGCTTTCTGCCAGATGAGCGCGGCGACGCCTGCGGTGTGGGGCGATGCCATGCTGGTGCCAGACATGCGTGTGGTGCCGCCGCCGAGTTTGGTGGAGAGAATACCGACCGATGAAATGCCGCCGGATTTGGAAATGTTTTCTTTGTCCTCACCTGGACCGGAAATGGTCACGCCGATACCGGTCCCGACATTGAAGGCACCATCAGAAGTGAAGTAGGAGGCGGTGTCCGGGCCGATAACCCCGCTGAAGAAGCGGTATTGGTTGGTGCCAGCCTCCGCTGTGGTGCTCGCGACGGCGATGACCTCGGGATAGGTCGAGGGCACTTGTTGGGAGACTTCGAGCGCGGCGTCATTGCCTGCGGCGACAATGACCGCGATGCCGCTGCTGGTGAGAGTTTGAATGGCGGCGCGAAGGATGGGATTGTCGCCAAGCGTGCCCGCGCGACCGAGGCTCATATTCACGACGCGGATCCGCGGGACGACGGTCGCAGCGTTAGCAGCTACCCAGTCCAGGCCGGCGGTCACGGACGAGTCGCTGCCGCTGCCTGCGGCATCGAGCACTTTCACTGCGTAGATGGTGGCACTCGGGGCCACGCCCACGACGTCCGTCGTGTTGTTGTGAGCCGCGATGGTGCCGGCCACATGCGTGCCGTGTCCGTTGTTGTCCTGCGCCGAGGAGAGAAAGGCGGAAAACGACGCAGCACCGAGTGGCTGGAGGTCCGTGTGGTTGAAATCGACGCCGGTATCCACGACCGCCACTCCCACACCAGCACCGTTGTAGGTGAGACTGCCGGGCGCGGCACCGATCCGCTGCACGCCTGCGGGCACGACCTGGCCAGCCGTGCCTCCACCACCGCCCGGCTTGGCGTTCGCCGCCACCGCGCGATCCGGCACGACCAGGACGACGCGCCGGTCCGCCACCAGCGCCGCGAGGCGGCCAGGAGGCACATGGCCGGCGAAGCCATTCACAGCGCGCTGATAGACGAAATCCGGCACGATACCGTGCGCGGGCGCCACAAGACGCGGATTGACCCCTGCCTGCACCTCGACGATGTAGCGGTTCGGGATCGCCGCTACGGGCAGCGCCTTGTCAGATGGGAGCGGCGTGGATTCTACATCCGCGTCAGCAGCAAGAACGCCGACGGATGCAGTGAGGAGTGAACAGAGGGTGAGCAGGACGCGGATGTTCATCGGCTGGAGTTGTTTAGCTAACTTTGAGTTTCCGCAGGTATGTGGAAAACATGAAAGCATATTCTCCAAGCCCCACTTTGGCAAGCAGGAAGAGGAAGCTTCGGTCTGGGTCTGGCGGTGCATGACGCGGGCGGGTTCGGGAACCACTGATCGTGATGGTGGTCGCAACAAGGAGGCTGATGGTCTCAATAAGTTCATGAGAAGGCTGGGAATACCACCACACCCCGAGCAACTGGCACGAACCTCAAACGCATTTCCAAGCAATCCACGCGGGGCTCTTGGCGAGGCTGCCTGTTATGCCTGTTATTTTGGACGAGTCCATTCCGGTTCTGCTGGGGAGGCTAATTCAGGGTGAAAAACGCAATGAGTGGAAGCAGGACAAACGGAAGCAGCGCAAAATCAGCGTGAATTAGTGCCGAGAATAGAACCGGTGTGCCGCGGCCCCAAAAAACGGGCATAACAGGCAGCCCGATAAATGGTGTTCTTTTTGGTGCGACACAAAGTTGGACGGGGACGAGGCAAGGGGGAGCCCTGCATGGGCTGATGACAACCACCCCGAACCATGAACACGACCACCACCCACCTAAATGAAGATGCGGCCTGCTTCGCCGACGCACTGGAGGGCTTCGCGGCCCTCTGCGCCGCCGACCAGACCGCATTGATTGCCGACCTCCGAGCCGGACGCGCCAGCAAACCCGCCATCCAAGTTGCCCGCCTCGCGCTGGCTGACTCGATCGACGGGGCCTTCGACGAAGACATCACTACCAAGGGACAGACACTTTGCACTCTCTCACAGGCGTGTAAGTGGCCTCGTCCACGCGCATGAGGACGTTGAAACCGGGCTGCCCGGTGACGGCGCGGTCATGGTTGGTCCAGTCGGCTTCGATCCAGAACTCGGCGGGTTGGCCTTTGACGGCAGGATGATCCTTCGCGGCGGGATCAATGATGACCTTGGCTTTGCTGAAGTCGGAGTCGCTATTGAAGTCGCAACCGCCGAGCGCGTTCAGCCACGGCCACTTCGTCTGATGCACCAGCGCAGCATGCAGGCCCACGATGCCTTTGCCGCCCTTGGTGAACCATTCCTCCACGGACTTGCGCTGCTCCTCGGGTAGCACCTTGTCGAGCTCGTTCGCGTTGTTGAGCACGAGCACGTCGTAGCGGCTCAGTTCCTCGGCACGCAGGTCTTTCCAATGCTCCGTCACGTCCACCTCGAAGCCATTCTCATGACCTAGCAGGACGAGCCAGCGATTGATCTTCGGCGTGTCGGGATGGCGATAGTAGCCAGTGTTGGAATACACCAGCACCTTCAATCCGGTGCCTTCGGGCGCGGGTGCTGCGGGTTCGTGACTGTGGGCGATGTTGGCAAGCAGGAGCAGGGAGAGGATGAGATGCTTCATGGTTGAGATGGTTTCTGAGACAGAGGAATGGGCACAGTAGAATAACTCCATTCACTCCTCTCGCACCTATTCTTCGGCGTCAAAGTCCATGCCCCTGCCGTGGCTGAGCCGGGCTGTGACAGGTAGCGTGGGATTGGCTACGCCGCTTTCCAGCTCGCCAGTTTATTCCCGGCTCAGCCCACTCTCACGAGCAACCCCATACTTGCTCAGTCCACAGCGTTCCCGGAGCTCCTGCAAGCGCCCCCGGCAGCCGCTCGCGGATGCGCTCGGCGTCGTCTTGGGCGTCGTGGTTGTCCGGCGCGGTAGGCATTATGGTTCACGCCAGAACTTCGCGGATTACTTTTCCCTCGACGTTTGTAAGGCGGCGCTGGATGCCGTTGTGCTCAAAGCTAAGGCGCTCGAAGTCGAGACCGAGGAGGTGGAGGATGGTGGCGTTGAAGTGGTAGAGCGGGTGGATGTCTTCGATGGCTTTTTGGCCGAGGGCGTCGGTGACGCCGTGGCTGACGCCGGGCTTCACCCCTGCGCCGGTCATCCAGCAGGTGAAGCCGTCGGGGTTGTGATCGCGACCTTTGGCTCCTTTTTGGAAGAAGGGCATGCGGCCAAACTCGGTGCACCAGACGACGAGGGTGTCTTGCAGCAGGCCGCGCTGTTTGAGGTCGCGAATGAGGGCGGCGGCGGGTTGGTCGAGGATCTGCGCGTGGATGTCATACTGCGCTTTGAGATCACTGTGGCCGTCCCAGTTGAGTTTGCCCCCGCTGGCGTAGGCTCCGTTGAAGAGCTGCACGAAGCGCACACCCTTTTCGATGAGGCGGCGGGCGAGGATGCAGTTTTTGGCAAAGGCGGCTTTGTCAGGGTTCTGCGTGTCGTCGGCACCGTAGCTTTTCAAAATGTGTGCGGGTTCAGTGCTGAGGTCGTTGATCTCGGGCACGCTGAGTTGCATACGTGCGGCGAGTTCGTAGCTGGCGATGCGGGCGGCGAGCTTGCTGTCGCCCGGATGGGCTTCGAGATGGCGGGCGTTTATCTTTTGCAAGAGCGAGCGCGCAGCTTGATCGGCGTCCGCAGAGACTCCCGCAGCCGCGAGATGTCGCACGGGAGTTTTTGAACTTATCGTCGTGCCTTGGAACGCAGCGGGAAGGAAGCCGGGGCCCCAGTTGTTAGCGCCGTTTTGCGGCACCCCGCGTGGGTCGGGGATGGCAACATACGAGGGCAGTTCCTGGCTTTCGCTGCCCAGCGCATACGTCACCCACGAGCCGAGCGAGGGAAAGCCATCGAGCACGAAGCCGGTGGAGAGGAAGTTCTCTGCCGGGCCATGGGTATTTGATTTGCTGGTGAGCGAATGCACGAACGCGATGTCGTCCGTCAGCTCCGCGAGATGCGGGATCATGTCGCTGACCCACTTGCCGGTTCGCCCGCGCTGGCGAAACTCATATTGTGGCCGCGCGAGATTTCCCGCAGGGCCCTGGAAGGTAACGGCAGGTCCGCCGGGCAAGGGTTTGCCGTCCCACTTGATCAGTTCGGGCTTGTAATCCCACGTCTCAAGCTGGCTGACCGCGCCGGCGCAAAAGATGACGATGACGTTCTTCGCCTTCCCTGGGAAATGCGGCTGTCTCGGCGCATAGGGACGCGCAGGGTCAATGATCGGGCCGTGACTTTCGGCGGCAAGCAAACCATCGATCCCGAGCAGATTCGTCAGCGCGATGGAGCCGAGCGCGGTGGCGCTATTCGATAGAAACTGGCGGCGATCAAGCAAGGCTCGGCCTGCGATGGAGAGATGTTCGGCGTGGTGTTTCATGGCTGGAAGAGGAACTCGTTGCTGTTGAAGAGGGCGCGGCAGAGCACGGCAAGGCCATGCTTTTTGACGGCGGGTAAAGTGTCATTCAGCTCTGCGGCGGTGGGTTCACGAGTGAGGGCGAGTTGGTAGGCGCGTTGAATTTGTCGGGCAATGTCGTCGCCCGCTTCCTTCTTCACGCGAACGGCGGAGGCTTCGGATTGATCGAGTGTGAAGCGACTGTTGAAGAGATTCAGCGCCTGGATGGGTGTGGTGCTGGTGGTGCGTGCGGCGGTGCTTTGGCCGGCATCAGGGCTATCAAAGGCACCGAAGACGGCTTCCGGTTCGCGACGGACTTTGTGCGCGTAGATCATGCGGCGCTGGTTCTCGGGTGTGGATGTCTCGACGGGTTTGAAGCCGGTCAGCCCGCCGCGTTTGTCAAAGAGGTCGAAGCCACGGCCATACATCTTCAGGTTGAGCAGACCGCTGGCGGCGAGCATGGAGTCCCGGATGGCTTCTGCCTCGAGACGACGCGAGGGGAAGCGCCAGAGCAGGCGCACGTCGGAGTCCTTTTCAGCGGTTTCGTCATTGGATGCAGAGGACTGCCGATAGGTCTCGCTCAGCACGATGAGCCTGTGCATCTGCTTCACGCTCCAGCCTGAGCGGATGAACTCTGTCGCAAGCCAGTCGAGTAGCTCGGGATGCGTGGGTTTCATGCCGTTGTTGCCGAAGTCGCTGGGCGTCTGCACGAGGCCGGTGCCGAAGTGGCCCTGCCAGATGCGATTCACCATCACGCGGGCCGTGAGTGGATTCTGCGGGCTGGCGATCCAGTCTGCGAGCGCGGCTCGCCGCTGCTGCTCGGGCGTTTGCTTTTCCAGCTTCACGTCGTCGAGCGTGCTGAGCACGGCAGGGATGACTTCCTCCTTTGGCTGCTCGGGATCGCCGCGATTGAGCAAATGGATTTCGTCGGGTTTGCGGAAGGTACCGGCGAATACTTTCTGCGAGGCATCGAGGCTGTTTATCTCTCCTTCGAACGCACGCTTTTGAGTGAGCAGTTTGCCTACTGCTGCGGCTTCGTCTTTGAGAAGGCCCTTCGTGGAGAAACCTGGCTGGATGCTCTTGCTAGCGTCGTAGCGTTCGCGATCGTCGGAGTCCGCTACGGTCTTCCAAGTGCCGGAGGCGTCGGCCGCTTCGATGACGTAGCTCGTGGCGAGGCGGTCCTTGAATTTGCCCTCACGGTCGCGCCCCCACACGACGCGGTCGATCTCGTGCTCTTGCTGGAACTCGATCATCACCCAGCCTTTGCCCTTCTCGTTCGACATCCAGCTCCGCGAGTTGCCGTAGTTGCCGTCGTTCACAAAGCGCTGCTCGTGGGTGTCGGCGGTCACGTTTTCGCCGGACACAGTCACGGCAGCGTTGAGCGCGATGTTTTCGCCTGTGGTGCTGAAGACCTCGAGTTCATCAATGCAGGGCTCCAGGCTGTTCGTTTCACGAATGGTGAAGCGCACACGCTTGGCCGTCATCGGTGCAAAACGATCCACATTCTCGCGGGCGTTGACCATCGGACGCTCAGCGCCCGATTTCGCCAGCGGAACGAATTGAGCGAGCTGCTTGTCCAGCGCGGTAGTCTGCGATTTGACCTGCTTCATGCGCTCACGTGCCGCTTCGGCTTCAGGCGTGCGCAGAGGACGATCCTGATACTCGACTCCAGCAACGATGGCCTGCATGGCGTAGTAATCCTTGGCGCTAATCGGATCGAACTTGTGATCGTGGCAGCGTGCGCAGCCGACGCTGAGGCCGAGGAAGGTTTGCCCGATGTTGTTCACCATCTCATCGAGCGAGTCCTGTCGCGCGAGGCGCTTCGACGGCTCATCTTTGCCGATCTGCCCGGGCAGCAACACCGAAGCGGTGACGAGGAATCCCGTCGCTGCATCCACGCCCAATGCATCGCCGACGATCTGCTCTTTGATGAAGCGGTCATACGGCGTGTCGTCGTTGAAGGCGCGGATGACGTAGTCGCGATAGGGCCACGCATTCGGCCGCTCGGTGTTCACCTCAAAGCCGTGCGTGTCCGCGTAGCGCACCACGTCGAGCCAATGCTGCGCCCAGCGCTCGCCGTAGCGCGGAGAGGCGAGCAGTCGCTCGACGGCCGTGGCGTGGTCCGTCTCCTTCAAAAACGTGGTCACCTCCTCCGGCGTCGGCGGCAGACCGGTGAGGTCGAAAGTCACGCGCCGCAGCCATGAAACCGGATCAGCGGGCGGTGAACGATGAAGCCCTTGCTCGGAGAGTTTGGCTTCAATGAAGGCGTCGATGGAAAGTAGCTGCGGCTTTAGCCGCATCGCTTCGGCTAAAGCCGAATCCACTTTGAGCGGTTTGAAGCTCCAGTGGTCGCGCTTGTCCTTCAGCTTCACCACATCCACGCCCTCCGGCCATGCGGCACCTTCATTGATCCACGCCTTCAGCGTGGCGATTTGCGCAGCGGAGAGACGCTCGCCTTTCGGTGGCATCACCTCGTCCTCATCGCTCGAAGCGACGAGATGAATGAGCGAACTCTCCTTGGCCTTTCCAGGAATGATGTTGGGCCCTTCGTTGTCACCGCCCTTCAGCGCCGCCGCCTTCACATCGAGACGCAGGCCGGCCTTCTGCTTTTTCTCACCGTGGCACTCATAACAGTGCTTTTCAAAGATCGGTCGAACGTCGCGAACGAAGTCCACGGGAGCAGCCACAGCCACCGTGGCAAAGGACAAGGAACTGAGGAAGCTCGTTAATTTCATGGTAAGGATTGCCTTCGAGTCGCTCCGGCGGAGACTGTCTCAGCGATAGGGATTCCCGGCCTCAAAGAGCGCACGCACCTCGTCATCACTCATCGCGCGGCCGAGCAGGAGCAGTTCATCCACGCGGCCACTCAGCTTGCGATCCTGTCGATCCCAGTTGCCGATTTGAGCGGGGCCAAGTCGAGCGGGATGCGCGATGGCTTGATGCGTTTCTTTGTCAAACTGGCCATTGAGATAAAAGCGCACCGTCTTCGCTGCGGAATCATAGACCGTTGCGAGATGCACCCAGCGGCCTTGCTCCGGCAGAACAGAGGTGCGCGAATCGGGGAACTGCTCATTCTCCTCTGAACCCGGCGCGAGCGTGTTTCCGAAGAGCGCAAGACGCATGGTCGTGTGCCTCGTGACCATCCAGTGGACCTGGCCGGCGTTACTTTTGCTCCAGCCATCGGTGTGAAGCAGCGATTGATACGGAGCGCCGAGCCGATCCAGCCGCACCCAGGCCGCGAGTGTGAGCTGCCGCCACGCGCGATCACCGCCGACATCGAGCTTCAAGTGATCGCCCACATTCACAAACTCCGGCGCACGCGAGCCCGGCCAGCGTCCCTGCACCGTGCGGAAGACGCCGGGCTGCGCCTCGCCTGATTCGAAATCAAGCAACTCGATGAGCGTCGGATCATATTTCAAAGCCCCGAGCGCCGCCTCCGAACGCGCACGCTGACCTGCCGCCAGCCCTGCGCTCAGTCCGTTCATTTCATCAGCTTGGATGAAGGCCGAAGAACGCAACTCACGCGCCGTGCTCGCGCCGCCACCCATCGTCACCGCATCTCCACCACGCAGGCTTTGCCTGTTCGTATTGCCCGAAGCTTTCGCGATCACCTCGCCTTGGAACACATGAATCTCCGCCGCGCCGCTCACCGGCACATCCACGCCAAATCGCGTGCCCAGATCCACCGCATCACCCGATGGCGTGACCACCGTGAACCCCTTCGCCGCAGGCGGCACCTCCGCCGAGAGACGACCACTCATCATGCGCAGCCGCTGCGCCGACTCGAACCGAAACACCGCCGGAGCCTCGATGACGATGCGTGCACCGAGAGCGGTAACGAGTTCCACACTCCCGCCTTTGAGCGAGTGCGTCTCGGTCCTCAACTTCGCGCCGTTGGAGAGTTCCTCGACTCCGGCATCCTTCACCACCGAGGCAAACACGCGCTGCGTCTGCCACCACCAACCAGCGCTGGCGAGCAAGGCCACACAAGCCGCAGCCGCCAGCCAGCGCATGGCTGTCGGGAATGCAATGAGCGTGGGTGCCGGAGACCTTTTCACCGGTGGTTCCATTTGCTTCCGCTCCCAGCCCGCCGCACTCGCCGCGACCGCTGAGTCGAGATTGAGCAGTTCCACGAACTCACGCCGTGCCTCCGCGCTTTCATCCAGGAAGCGATTGAGTCGTGCCATCTCCTCAGCGGAGATGCTGCCATCCAAATAGCGATGCGTGAGCGATTCGAGTTCCTCGTTCATGATGATGCCTCCTGTGCGAGTGCGCGGCGAATGCAATCCAGCAGCATCCGCCTCATGCGGTGCAGCCATTGATAAAATCCCGGCACCGAGCGGCCGCTGCCTTGCGCCACCTCCTGAATGCGCACCTCTGGCTGATACGCCTGCATCAGCAGTTCACGCTGCTCGGCTGGGACCTTCGCCATGCAAAGCTCCAGCGCCTCACGCTGACGCTCCAGCTTCGGCTCATCCCTCGCCGACTCCTCCGCGATCTTCAGCACCACCTCCTCGTTCAGCACCAGCCGGTCACGCCCCTTGTCGCGCAACCAAGACAGCACCTCGAACCGCGCCACACCGAACGCCCACGCCCGGAAATCCGCACCCTCGCGAAACGACGCAAACTTCTCCCACAGCACCACGCTGACATCCTGCATCACATCATCCGCATCCGCTCGTAGAGGAACCAGTCGCCGCACAAACGCACGAACAGCCGCTTCATGCGCCGTGAAGAGACGCAAGAAACGACGGTGAAGCTCGATTTCGGATGGAGACATGAAGAGTGACAACATGAGTCATCTCCGCGAATCCGCTGCGTTTAACACATTTTCGTGTCAGCGGGTTGTTTTCACTACCAAGGGACAGACACTTTGCACTCGCTTTGCACTCTCTGCACTATGATGGACGGTGCTCCCAGGGGTGGGGCTTCGTTGCTTCGCTCACAGATGTTTAAACGCAGATGGTTTTACTGAGCAAAGAGAGTGAAGCGGGTCGGCAGCACCTTGGTGACTGCCAACTGATGTCGGTGGGAGGCTGACGACCATGACCTTTCCAGCCCTTCCCATTTTTTGGCCTGAAGGACAGCTTGGCAAAAAAATGTGACACGTGCCTGAATAACGCGCGGAGGACCACGTCTGTTGTTGGTGAAGGCCGCGGGATCCAACAGAAACCCATCCCAAGTTCGGTGGTTCTTCGATTAAAAATCCAACCTATGACCCATATGAAAACAAAATTCCTTTTCGCGGGGCTCGTTTTAGCCCTCGCCTTCGGCACACTTGCACCGACCTCCGCTCGCGCTGGCCATGAGAGCAGCGGTTATTACGTGACTCGGGTCGTTGGCTATGATCGCTGTGGTCGGCCAGTTTACCAAAGATACTGGGTGCCTGTTTATAATCCCCGGCCTGCCTGCCCCGACTATGGCTACGGTTACAGTTCCGGCTACCGGTCTTACCCGAGCTACGGCGGTTATAGCTACAGTCCGGGATTTCGCTTTTCTTTTGGTGGCTATAGTACGGGTCACCGCCGCCACCACCGCCATTGCCGGTAAACGATGCATGTGATGCCAGCCCGGTGGTGAATGTCCACCGGGTTATTCGATTACACATTTGTCGGATCCTGCACTCTCAACAGGCTGCAAAGGGGCTGCAAAGGGGCTGCAAAGGGACAGGCACTTTGCACACAGGCACTTTGCACACACTTTGCACAAGACCCAGCCACATATTTATTCGCACCTTGTCATCGACACCCAGGGAAAAGTAGTGAAGCGGCTTTACTACGAAGAGATCAACACCAACCGCCCGATTCTGGCTGTGGATGCCGCGCAAAATGTGATCGTCCAGGGGGGAGATATCTACGATCCGACCATCGTCATGCCCACCCGACCGCCGGGCCGCTCTGTCAAGGATCGTCCGCCGGGGTTGTAGAGGTGGCAGCCGCGCCAGGATTCGAACCTAGACAAAGAGATTCAGAATCTCTTGTGCTACCATTACACCACGCGGCTTTTTTGAACCCGATGAGAATACCCGACCGTGCGCTGCGCGCAAGTGGCTACCGCGCCAGGATTCGAACCTAGACAAAGAGAACCAAAAACTCTTGTGCTACCATTACACCACGCGGCAGTGGATCTGAAGGGCGGATAAAATAGCCGCTCCCGGCCTGTTCGCAAGCCCCAAGGAGAGATCCAGGTTTTGCCGATGTCGCCGAGGGGTTTGACTGCGGCTGAAAGCTCCACCTCTCCTTGAGGGAGTTGCTATTTCTTCACCAGCAGGCTCCGGCCGGTCATCTCCGCTGGCTGCCGGACCCCCAGAAGAGCCAGCAGAGTCGGCGCGATGTCGGCCAGGATACCGTCGCGCACGGTGAAGTTTATCGCGTCATCAGCCACATAAATGCCATGGACAAGATTGGTGGTGTGCGCGGTGTTGGGGCTGCCGTCAGGATTGCGCATCAACTCGCAGTTGCCGTGGTCGGCGGTGATGAAGAGACTGCCGCCTAGCGCGAGCACTTTCTCCACCACCAAACGCACGGCCAGATCGATGGTCTCGCACGCATGAACACCAGCCTCCACCACGCCGGTGTGGCCGACCATGTCGGGATTGGCGAAGTTGATGATTGCCAAATCGTAGTTCTCCAGCCGGCGCACGACTTCAAACGCAAGATCCGGCGCGCTCATCTGCGGCTTCTTGTCATAGGTGGGCACCTCCTTGGGGCTGATGGCCAGATAGCGGTCTTCGCCCGTGAATGCCGTCTCGAGGCCGCCGTTGAAAAAGAAAGTGACGTGGGGATATTTTTCCGTCTCCGCGGCCCGCAACTGTTTCAGTCCGGCGACGGCGACCACTTCGCCGAGGATGTTGTTCATGGTCTGAGGCGGGAAGATCACACGGCAGCCTTTGTCGTAATAGGTGGCGTCGTATTCCGTGAGCGTGTAGTAGCCGACCTTCGGGGTAACTGCGCGGTCGAAGCCGGTGAAGCTGCTGTCGAGAAACGCGAGGGAAAGCTGGCGCACGCGGTCGGCGCGGAAGTTGAACCACAGGACCACGTCGCCGTCGCGCACGCGTTGCGTGTCTGCATGGGAGAAGATCATCGGCTGGAGAAATTCATCGCCGCGCGGTTCACTGGCGTAGGCGGACTGAATGGCCTCCGATTGAGAAACGCTCTGGGTTTTGCCTTTGCCGAGGACGATGGCGTCCCACGAGAGCTTGGTGCGCTCCCAGCGCTGGTCGCGGTCCATTGCGAAGTAGCGGCCGATGACAGTGGCAATATTTGCGCCGCTTGGCTTGAGATCAGCCTCGAGCTTCTGCAAATACGCCGCGCCGCCCGTGGGCGAGGTGTCGCGCCCGTCGGTAATGGCATGAACCATCAGATCATTCACGCCCGCAGCTTTTGCGGCATCGCACAAGGCGACGAGATGATCCTGATGCGAATGCACGCCGCCGTCGCTCACTAGGCCCAGAAAATGAAGCCGCGTTCCCTTGGCCTTCGCGAAGGCTTCCTGAAGCACGGCGTTGGTCGCGAACTCACCATCTCGGACCGCCTTGTTGATCCGGGTGAGGTCTTGATAGACAATTCGTCCCGCACCGAGGTTGAGGTGTCCCACTTCGCTGTTGCCCATCTGACCAGCGGGCAGCCCGACGTCTTCACCGCTGCCGCTGATTTTGGACCAGGGATAATCCGCGTAGAGACGATCGTGAAAGGGTGTGCGCGCCAGGAGCGTCGCGTCGCCGTTCTCCTTGGCCTTGGCTTTTCCGCCGGGGTTGATGCCCCAGCCATCGCGGATGATCAGGACGACAGGTTTTTTAGACATCGGAAAAGACAGTCGGCGTTTAAATGACTAAAAACTCAAATCACCGCTTCGATCGACGCATAATCGATCGCCCGCAGGCGGTGCTGTTTTACACCCAGTCGCGGGACGCATTCAATCAGCGCCTGTGTGTATGGATGTTTTGGATTGCTGAGAACCTCCTCCGTGGTGCCGGTTTCGACAATTCTGCCTCGGAACATGACGGCCACCTTGTCCGCAATGCCACGGATGATGGCGAAGTTGTGAGTGATCAGAATCACGCTCATGCCGAGGCTGGAGCGCAGTTCCGTCAGCAGGTCGATGATCTGCTTTTGGATGGTGACGTCGAGCGCGGTCGTGGGCTCATCGGCGATGAGGAGCGCCGGTTCGCAGCAAAGTGCCATGGCGATCATCACGCGCTGCTGCATGCCGCCACTGAGTTCATGGGCATAGGCGCGCAGCCGTTTCTCCGGTTCCACGATTCCCACCTTGTAGAGCCATTTCACGATCTCGGCATTGATGTCTTTGACTTCGGGACGGTGCAACCGCAAGGCCTCCGCCATCTGCGTGCGGACAGTCAGTACCGGGTTGAGCGAAGTGGCCGGTTCCTGAAAAACGTAGGCAATTTCTTTGCCGCGAAGTTTTCTCAGATCGCGCGGCGATAATTTCAATACATCGCGACCGCCGACGAAAAACTCGCTGGCTGTGATGCTGGCCGGTGGCTCTGGAAGCAGGCGGGCGAGGGAGAGTGCGGTGACACTTTTGCCGCTGCCGCTCTCGCCCACGATGGCCATGCTCTGGCCTGGCATCAGATCGAGATCGATTCCCTTCACAGCCTCAAGCGGATCCGCGCCGTGTCTGCGGAACGAAATGCGCAGGTTGCGAATTTTTAGCAGTGCTTGTTTCTTGGGGTCGGCAGAATCCGTCATCGGTCGTAGGGTGTGATTCTGGGTGGAGGCTGCACTTTGCCAGATGCTCGACTGAGCAGGCGGAAACTCAAGCTCCAAAGCGCCAGCATCAGCGCCGGCGCCAGTGCGGGCAAGGGGTCATCCAGCACCCGGTCCGTATGCAGGCGCATCTGAGCGCCCCAGGTGTTCGTGGCCGAGGAGGAGTAAAAATCCAGCACGCAGAACATCATCATGACGGTGGCGGCATTGCGCAGCGCCAGGCCCGGAAGCGAGAGCAATGCTCCGGGCAGGACGTGATGCATCCAGATACCCAGCTGGTTTTGACCAAGCGCGCGCGATGCCTCAATGAAATCACTGTCGTCTGCATCGCGAAACGCTTCACGAAAAGCCGCGATGCCCGGGATCGAAGTAGCCAGTGCAGCGGTGAACCACGGGTGGTCGCATTCCGTGTGCCAGAACAGAAGCGTCGCGAGCAGAGGGGTGACAGCCATGGCTGCGGGCCAACCGCGCCCGAAGATTCGCGAGCGCAGCAGGCTCATCAGGTAACTCGACGCCACTATGAGAGCGAGCGACACCAGCGACACCAAAATTGCCCGGAGGAATTCAGCGGTCCACGCAGCGTGTGCGTTGCCGAGTGCGTTGCTGACCGGCTCCGGGGCCACCCATCGCAACGGCAGCATCAGCATGAACATGAGCGCTGCGCCGCAAGCAGCACTGAACAGGTTGCGTAGTTGAGCGGGATCGGAATATTGCTCGGCTTCCTGTGGCAGATTCCTGCGCTCCAGGAGTGAAATCCAGCCGAGGATTCCCACAAGCATCAACCCGCCCGCCCAAAAAATGGCCGCTAGCGCGTGGCCTGATGAGACGGGTGCCGACAGTTGTCCGGCCGCGAATCGTCCCCAGCCGTCGAAGCCAAGAAGTTCTTCCACCGGAATGTCGAACACCAGGAGCAGCGCCGCCATCGGCCTGGCCAGGCGCGTCAGATGCACGCGCAGCAGAGGCACCAGATGCCGGTAAAGTATCTGAGCTTGCGGCAGTCCGCGCGCCTTGAGACGATCCACGGCAGGATCGCGCAGAAGATTGCTTAGCTTGTGAGTCAGTGAAAAAAGCGCCGAGCCCAGCACCGGAACCGCCAGCACCAGCGATGGCACCAGCCAGGCCCACAAGCTGCGCCCGAGGAGCAGCGCGATCGAATCCGACTCCAGCGCAGGCTGGAATGGAAACAAAGTCTCGACCGGCAGACCTCGCACTTGGATAAGCCAGTAAATTGCACCCAGCGCCAGCGCCATGGGCGGGACTCCCATGAGCACGCGTCCGAGCCATCCCAAAATAACCGCTGCCCTCGCGCCGAGACGCGAGGTGAGCATGGCCAGCGCCAGTGCACAGCTTAGGCCGACACCCAGCGCAAACGAGATGAGAAAGAAGCTCGCGACCGCGCGACCCAGCAGCACGCGCAAAGCGCTGGCATCGTCCGGGGCCAGCGGCAGCATCAGGGTGAAGAGGGACCACAATTCTTCCAGGGTGCCGCCGTCGCGCCACAGTATCGCAAGCGCGATAACCAGGCACAGCACCAGCACGCGTGGCGGCAGCAAGGAGGGTGGGGGACGAAGCCGGGTCATGGTTGCGTGGGACGCCACAAGTTTTCATCATCCCCGCTCAGTATCGTCTGCGACTCCGCTGACTTGGACAACATCTCCTTGCGCAGGGCCACTGGGCTTCCTCCCGAAAAAAGCGGCAGAAAGGGGCGGAATGAAATGATGCGATTCTCCACGTCGTGGGCCAGGCCCGGCACTTTCTCCGGATCAAACTCCACGCGCAGTGCTTCGAGTAAGCCGTCGAGTGTCGGATCGGCCAGGCCGCTGAAATTCAATCCTCCGCGCGTCTGAGACGAATGCCAAAAGGGTGACTGATCCCAGTTCGTTTCAAAATCCAGACCAAGCAGCACGGCATCGAAGCGGTGTTCCGGCAGTCGCCGGTTCACCAAGGCGCTTTGTGCCACGTGAGTCACGGTCACTTCGATGCCGAGCTGCGCCCAGTTCTTCCGCAGTTTCTCAGCGATCTCCGCGCGTTCGGGGCTTCCCGCCACCGTGAGAAGTTCAAAGCGGAACGGCTTCCCATCCTTTGTAAGTGTGTCTCCCTGCAACGACCAGCCCAGATCGCGTAACATCTGCCGTGATTGATCCGTATCAAACGCGGAGGGTCCGATTTGTTGCGCAAACCAGAGACCGGGGCGGAAGATGCCTTCGTGGATGGCCCCCTGGCCGAGCATGAGATCTCGGATCATCGCCGGTCGGTCAGCCGCAAGTCCGAGCGCGGCACGCACATTCACGTCGTCCAATGGCGGCTTCCGGCAGTTCCAAAGAACAAGCAGACGGCTGCGGGGCGCAGTGGAGCGCACCACCACATCGCGTTGGGCAGTGAGAGCGGCCGCATCGCACCACTGCGGCCAGAAGCCATCGATGGCCTTCATGGCAAATCCCATGCGAATGGCGCCCGGCGGTTTGTCGAGCAAGAACTCCACCCGCCGTCCCGCGCTGACGGTGATCTTTTTCGGACTGACGGATTCGATAAAGGCCGTGCCGGTGCCCGGCGGCGGGTGATCCAGAAACGGACGCATGTTGCCGCGCGAGAATGAATCAGCGTGCCTGGCAAGCCACGCTGCGGGAAGCACCGGCAGACCGATGAACGCCGTGAGCGAGGGACCGTAAATTTCCTTGAACGTCACCTGCAGAGTGCGCGCATCTTTTTTTCCCCAGCCGACAATCAGCCGCAAGGCATCGCGGCTTGCCACCGGCCATGGCTGGTCGAGCACGAAGACGGTGCTCGCGGTCACGTCGTCGACGGTCACCTCGCGACCATCTGAGAATCTGGCGCCACACCGCAAAGTCAGCTCCAGAACCGGACGATGGAGCATCGGTGCGCGACCGAGGCTGCGCACGAACGGCCGCAATGCCGGACGATTCTCATAAAACAAATTCAACTCCTGGATGAACTTCACCGTCTCGCCGCTGACCGCCAGTTCATAGGCATTCGCGCCGTCGAACCACACTCGCTTCACCTGGTCCCGTTCGATGGCGTTTTTCATGAAGAACTCATGATAACCACGCGCTGCCTCGCTGAGTTCCACCCGGACGAATTCGACCGGCAGCGGTCCGGCGCCGGCGATCGCTGCCAGAATTTTTGCCGGAGCCTGGGTGCCGGGCCGGGCGAACTGCAGCCGCAGCTCGGTGCCTGCGAGCTCGACATTCCGCAGTCCAAGGTTTTCGCGCGCGGAGTCATCGAGCCGCGCGAGATCCGTTGCAGCCGCCTGCGCGAATGTCTGGCCCGCAAACCAAACACTGCTGGTCTGTTGCCACGACCATTTTTCCACCAGGGCGGGCGTGATCCGCCCGTCCGCGCCGATGCGCAGGAGCGGTTCATGCAGCAGCGCGGCGACCCGGCGGTCCGCTTCGCATGAGGGAAAGAAGGGGTTCAGCGTGGGCGGAATCCCTTCGCCAGATGCGATGACGATTCCCGTGCCGCGCATGGCGCGGTTTTCCACCGCCTGTCGCGCTGACCAAGCTGTCAGCGCCGCCAACGCCACGGGAATTCCATAGATGATCCAGCGTGCCCAAAGCATGACTGGCAAAAATTTTAGACGGTGCACAGGAAATGACAAGCGTGCATGCGGATCTGTTCCGGAGTATTTATTTGGTTGCTGTCATGCGAATATTGCGACACAAACAACGTATTCATTTGCATCATGAAAGCATTTTTACCTTCCATCTTGTTTTCTATCATGGCCTCCATCGCGCCTGCTGCTGACTGGCCCACATTCCGCGGGGCGGATCGCAAGGACATTTCCACCGAAACCGGCCTGCTAAAACAATGGCCCGAAGATGGCCCAAAGAAAATCTGGACGAGCGACAAAGGCGGGCTCGGTTACGCTGGCTTTTCTGTGGCGGGCGGCATTTTCTATACAATGGGCGCCCGTGATGGGGGCGAATTCCTGCTGGCATTCGATGCCGCCACCGGAAAAGAAAAATGGAGCACCCTCATGGGCGATTTGCTCAAAAACAATTGGGGCGACGGCCCGCGCGGCACGCCCACCGTGGACGGCGACCGGGTCTTCGCGCTCAGCGCCCAGGGCGATCTCGTTTGTGCAAATGTGAAGAATGGCGCTGTGTTGTGGAAGGTGAAAATGAGCGACTTCGGCGGCAATACACCTGGCTGGGGTTATGCCGAAAGCGTGCTGGTGGATGGCGATAAGGTCATCTGCACGCCCGGTGGATCGCAGGGCACCCTGCTGGCGCTGGAAAGAGAGTCGGGTAAAAAAATCTGGCAGTCTGCGGGCTGGGATGATCCGCCGCAATACGCATCGGTTATCGTCGCAGAGCACGCGGGCATCCGGCAATATATCCAGCTGACGATGAAACATGCAGGGGGCGTGGATGCGACGACCGGCAAAGCGGTCTGGCTTTCCGACTGGAGCGGTCGCACGGCTGTAATTCCGACGCCAATCTTCAAGGACGGCAAGGTCTATGTCACCAGCGGCTATGGTGTGGGTTGCAAGCTCATTGATCTTGGCCCCATCCATTCACCGGAGGACGCCTGGTCCAACCAGAACATGGTCAACCATCACGGTGGCGTCATCCTTGTGGGCGACTGCCTCTACGGCTATTCCGACAAGGGCGGCTGGACCTGTCAGGATTGGAAGACGGGCGATGTGAAATGGTCAGAAAAGAAACTCGGCAAAGGCGCAATTCATTGCGCGGACGGCATGCTGTATCTGCTCGAAGAAAGCAGCGGCACCGTCGTGCTGATCAAAGCCTCGCCCGAAGGATGGAAGGAGCACGGCCGTTTCCGAATGGAACCACAGACTGCCCAGCGCAAACCCCAGGGAAAAATATGGACGCATCCCGTGGTCAGTCATGGGAAGCTGTATCTTCGAGATCAGGAGTTCATTTCCTGTTATGATGTGAAGGGATAAAAATTCCTCAACCAGCTTGCCAACTTGAACAAAAAAGAAGAGGGCCATTGTCGGTTTATTCAAGCCTCTCTCGACAGAACTATGCGCTTGAATTAGTGTGTCCCAATCTCATGGCGCGCACTCTATATCAGAAGGCTAGGATTGGCCGCCAACTCTCGGTATTCACCGGTTTTGATGCGGCGGAAGCGAAGGATCGCCGGGACTGGCTGCGCATGAGCCCAAGGAAGCGGCTTGAGATTGTGGAATTGCTGCGCCAGATGAACAGTGCCGACTATGATCCCTCTGCCCGAAGACTTCCGCGAGTTTATACGGTTGCTCAATCGTAAGCGTGTTCGGTATGTCGTCGTGGGCGGCTACGCAGTGGCCTGGCACGGTTTCCCACGCTACACGGGGGACATCGATTTCTTCGTCGAGCTTTCAGAGCGCAATGCCGCGGCGTTGATCGAGGTGTTCCGAGAGTTCGGGTTCCGCGATCCTCCAAGTGCAGTCTTGTTCCTGACCCCTGGAAACATCGTCCGCGTCGGCTGGCAGCCAACGCGGGTGGAAGTGATGAACCGAATAGACGGCGTGACCTTTGAAGAATGCTGGAAGTCCCGTCGGGCGACCGTTGTCGGTGGGCTGCGCATCAATTTTATCGACCTGCCGCAGCTGCTAAAAAACAAGCGGGCAAGCGCGCGACCGAAGGATCTGGAGGATTTGCGGAACCTGCCCGCCAAGGGGCGTCGAAAAGGCTGATTGTGCTCAGGGCGCGAGGCAATCGGGGACTTTGTGAAATTTTTCACAAATTGGGGTTGCCCGCCCCCTTCGATTCCCTTAGTGAAATCTGTCTCTCCGTCTCCCGCCTGTGCGGGTTGAGATCATGGGCAGTTTACTCGACAACATCAATCTCGCGTTCCTCATCGCCTCGGCGGTGAAGATCGTGTTTTTTACGTTCATGGTCATCCTCCCGATGGTGGCCTACTCGACGTATGCGGAGCGACGCATCAGCGCCATCATTCAGGACCGTTTGGGTCCGAACCGCACTGGCATTCCGTTGACGATTTTCGGGTTCAAGCGCGACCTGTCATTCGCTGGACTGACTCAGCCGCTGGCGGACGGCTTGAAGGCGCTCCTCAAGGAAGACCTGACACCGGGGCATGTGAACAAATTTTACTACTGGCTGGCACCCTGCCTGGTCATTGTTCCCGCGCTGCTGACTGCGGCGGTGGTGCCCTTCGGCAGCGAACTGAATCTCGAATGGCTCGCGTTCTTTGGCATCAGCGGCGAATGGCTCCACAAACCCGTCAAACTGGTCATCGCTGACCTCAGCGTGGGCCCGCTCTACACTTTCGCCATCGCTTCACTCGGTGTCTATGGCATCGTGATCGCGGGCTGGGCTTCAAATTCCAAATATCCCTTTCTCGGCGGCGTCCGCAGCTCCTCGCAGATGATTTCGTATGAGATCGCGCTCGGTCTTTCGATCATCCCGGTGCTGATGATCTTTGGCGATCTCAACCTCTCCAAGATCGCGCAATATCAGGATGCCAATGGCTGGCTGCTGCTGCCTTTCTGGGGCGAGGGCCTCACACTCGGCCGCTGGCTGCTGCTCATTCCCATCGTGATCTCGTTCGTGGTCTTCACGATCTCGATGTTCGCCGAGACCAACCGTGCGCCCTTCGATCTGCCGGAGTGCGAGACGGAACTCGTCGCGGGCTATCACACGGAATACAGCTCCATGAAGTTCGCCATGTTCTTTATGGGCGAATACGCCGCGATGATCGTCGGATCCGGCCTGGCGGTGACCTTGTTTCTCGGCGGCTGGAGCATCCCCTTCGGCGGCCTCATCGAAAAGTGGACCGGCCTCCAGCTCACCTATCAAGCGGGCGCGACACCCTTCTGGCTGGGCTTGGTGCACATCGGCTGCTTCCTGGCGAAGGTGGTGGTCTTTGTCGTCTTTTTCATCTGGGTGCGCTGGACGCTGCCGCGCTTCCGCTACGACCAGCTTATGAAACTGGGCTGGCTGGTTTTCTTTGAACTCGCGCTCGCCAATATCATCCTCACAGCGGCAATTCTCATGTGGTTTCCTATTTAATAATCACGATGGCCGCAATTCTCATTCAACGCCCCATTGTAACACAGGCATCCTGCCTGTGCCGTTCAACGGGCATCTTGCCTGTTGGGAAGATGTTCAACACGCCCGGCTGGAAGCCCGTCGCACCCCGCAGGCTGGAAGCCTGCGCTACCTTCTGACATGGCCACCATTATCGTCCAACGCCCAATACTCAAATGGCACGAGCGCTGGTTCATCACCACGTTCATCAAAGGCATGCGCATCACGCTGGGTCATGCTATCGCCATCCTGCGCCGGAAGAAAAAGGTCACGATGGAGTATCCCGAGGAGAAATGGGATGCGAACCTGCCCGACCACTATCGCGGTGCTCCCGCGCTGGTCACCGACGAGCACGGCCGCGAACGTTGCGTTGGCTGCCAGCTCTGCGAATTCATCTGTCCGCCGCGGGCGATCAAGATCATCCCCGAGGAAATCCCCTCCGAGGACAAGTGGGCCAAGGTCGAGAAGCGCCCCAAGCTTTTCAATATCGACATGATCCGCTGCATCTACTGCGGCATGTGCGAGGAAGTCTGCCCCGAGCAGGCCATCTTCTTGCGCAAAGACTACGCCATCACCGGCTTGACCCGCGCCGAAATGGTCCACGACAAAACCAAGCTCTACGAAATTGGCGGCGTGCGCACCGGCCTCGTGAACAAATGGAACGACTTGAAATGAAAGGCGGAAGTTGGAATGCGGAATGCGGAATGAACTTCGAGGCGCGGCGCGCTTCGCTCATCCGCTTGTCCCATTCCGTATTCCACATTTCAAGTTCCACATTCTAAAATGCCCTCCGCGCTCTTCTACTTCTTCTCGGCCATCACGCTGATCTTCGGTGTGATGGTCGTGGTGTGCCGCAATCCGGTCGCGAGCGCGCTCTCGCTCGTGGTCAGCTTCGCAGGCTTGGCGGCGCTTTTCATCAGTCTCGATGCCTACTTCATCGGCACCATCCAGATTCTTGTCTATGCCGGCGCAGTCATGGTGCTGTTCCTTTTCATCATCATGCTGCTCGACATCAAAGCCGAGGAACATCGCCAGCCGAACTCGCTTGCGATCTTTGGCGGGATCGCCCTCGCCGTGATCTTCGTCGGCCAGCTCGGCTACATCGTGAGCCAGCATGAATTCGGCAATCGGACGACGGCAGATGTGCCCATCCAGTTCGAACAAGCGGCGCAGGTGCAGAAGCTCCCTACCATCAAGAATGATCTCAAAGCCGGCGTGCTGCCGGACACCAAGCTCGTCGGCCAGACGCTTTTCCAGCGCTACGGCTTCCAGATCCAGCTCGTCGGGGCGCTGCTGCTCGCCGGCACTGTGGGCGTGGTCATCCTCAGCAAACGCGAAGTGAAATGACCATGGTCACCCTGAACCATTACCTCATCGTCAGCGGCCTTCTCTTTGCCATCGGTCTCGCCGGTGTGATCGCGCGGCGCAACATCATCACGATCTACATGTGCCTGGAGCTGATGCTCAGCGCGGCAAACCTCACGCTGGTCGCGTTCTCGCGTTTTCACCTTGTCGATGGTCTGCCGGACTACAACGCCCAGGCGCTGGTGTTTTTCACCATCACGGTCGCCGCCGCCGAGGTCGCGGTCGGGCTGGCGATCATCGTCGCCCTGTTCCGCGCGAAACACAGCGTGGACGTGGAGGCGGCTGGAAAACTGAAAGGATGATGCGATGACCTCGATGACCCTCGCCTCCATCATGCTCCTGCTGCCGCTGGCCTCGGCGCTGGTGATCCTGTTGTTGCATAGCGCGCTGAAGAACACCGCGCATCTCATCAGCACCACCGTCTCCGTCATCATCTGGGTCTGCGCGGTGAAGCTCCTCATGACTGATGCGGATGTGACCGGCTCTGCGGGCCTGCTGTTCCCCTTCATCAAGATCGGCGCCTTCTCCATCGACATCGGCTTCATCCTCGATCACCAGAGCCGGGGGATGATGTTCATCGTCACCTTCGTGGGGATGCTGGTGCACATCTATTCGCTCGGCTACATGAAGGATGATCCCGCGAAGGCGCGCTACTTCGGCGCGCTGTCGCTTTTCATGTTTTCCATGACCGGCATCGTGCTGGCCTCGAACTTCATCATGATGTTCCTCTTCTGGGAACTGGTCGGCTTGAGTTCCTATCTGCTGATCGGCCACTGGTTCAAAAAAGCATCGGCGGCAGATGCAGCGAACAAAGCCTTCCTTACCAACCGCATCGGCGACTTCGGCTTCATGGCCGGCATCCTGATCCTGTTCGGACTCAACCAGGGCAATGTCAGCTTCGACTCGCTTGCCGACAGCCTGGCGAACGGCAGCCTGCGCCATGCGCTCGATCACCAGCCCTGGCTCATCACCCTCGCCGCCATCGGCATCTTTCTGGGCGCGGTGGGCAAGAGCGCGCAGTTCCCGCTCCAGGTCTGGCTGCCCGACGCCATGGAAGGTCCCACGCCGGTGTCCGCGCTGATCCATGCCGCGACCATGGTGGCTGCGGGCGTTTACATGCTTGCGCGCGCATATTTCCTCATCGCCGCCAGCGGCTCGGCGGAGATGCTCATCGCCTGGACAGGCGGCATCACCGCGCTGATGGCCGCGCTGATCGCAACGCAGCAGAACGACATCAAAAAAATTCTCGCTTATTCCACACTCTCGCAACTCGGCTACATGGTCATGGCCGTGGGCCTCAGCGCGCCGGACGCTGGCATGTTCCATCTTTATACCCACGCGTTCTTCAAGGCACTGCTCTTCCTCGGTGCGGGCGCAGTGATTCACGCCTGCCATCACGAGCAGGACATCTGGAAAATGGGCGGACTCAAAGACAAGATGCCCGCCACGTTTTATACTTTCGCCGCCGGCACCGCAGCGCTGATGGGCGTGCCGATGACCAGCGGGTTCTTCAGTAAGGAAAACATCCTTGTCGCGGCTTACTCACACAACACACTGCTCTTTCTCATCGGCCTCACCACCGCCGGACTCACCGCATTCTACATGACGCGGCTGGTCCTCGTCGTTTTCACGGGCAAGGCGAAAAGCGAGAATGCCGGACATGCCCACGAAGTTTCCCCTGTGATGCTGCTGCCGCTGGTGCTGCTGGCGGTTCCATCCCTGCTCTCCGCCTACGGATTTTTCGCCGGCCCCTTGCAGGCCATGACACCCCACGGCGGACATGGAGCAGGCGGAACCCTGGTGATGATCGCCTCGGTCGCGGTGCTCATCACCGGCTTGTTCGCCGGCTTCAAACTCTATCGCAACGCCGAGAAAGACCCGGTCAACATCCCGCTTTTCGCCAACAAGTTTTATTTTGACGAAATCTACGCGGTCATCGTGAAGTTCGCGCAGGACCGCGTCGCCTGGATCGTGAACGCCTTCGAGAAGATGCTGGTGGACAATTCCACCACGCGCCTCCCCGCCGTGATCGCGTCCAGTCTCGGCGGTTTGTTCCGTCGCATGCAGAACGGCAATCTACAATCCTACACCTTCGTCTTTGGCGCGGGCGTGATCATCGCGGTCTATCTCGCGGTGTTCCTTTCCTCCAAAAATGGATGATGCCGAATAGCATGAGCAGTATGAGCACAACACCCCTCCTTATCATTGCATTCGTCGTGATTGCCGCGATCGCCGTTGCCGGATTGATGTCAAAAAAGTGAAGCTATTGAACTCGTGAGTCCCCTCGAAATCATCATCCTGCTGCCGATCCTCGCCGCCCTCGCGGTCTGGCTCGGTGCGCCTGCGCGGTTGACCTCGCTTACGGCGTCACTGGCAGGCCTCGTTTTGACGCTGGTGCTGGCGGTGCAATATCAATCGCACCCTGGCGGCGGTATGGCCTTCACCTCCGCGCACACGGTGCTGGCACATCCACACATTCAGTTTGCCGTGGGCGCGGACGGCCTCAGCCTCACGATGGCGTTGCTGACCACGCTCATCACTTCGGCGGCGCTGTGGTCCATCGTGGACAAGGAACGCATCTACTACATCGCCTCGCTGCTGATCTCTGCTGGCGCGCTCGGTGCATTTCTCACGACCGACATTTTCTTCATCTACTCCTTCCATGAACTGGCGCTGATCCCAACGCTGCTGATGATCGCGCTCCATGGCCACGGTGAGGACCGTCGCGCAGTCGCGTGGAAAATCACCATCTATCTTGGCGTCGGCAGCCTGGTGCTGCTTGCGGGGTTGCTCGGCGTCATCTGGTATTGCAGCCCGGCATCAGGACTCACGTTTGATCTGCTGGCGCTCAAGCCCTTCGATCCCCAAGGAAAGTTTGCAGCGTATGTCCCGGCAAACTTCTTCATCTTGCTCATTGGTTTTGGCACCCTGGTCAGCCTGTTCCCCTTCCATGCCTGGGCTGCACCAGCCTATGCCAGTGCCCCGACACCCGTGGCCATGCTCCACGCGGGTGTCTTGAAGAAGTTCGGTCTCTACGGCCTGATCCGCATCGCGCTGCCGCTCTTTCCTGATGTGATCCTGACTCCGTGGATTCAGCAAGCCTTGCTGCTCATGCTTCTGGGCAACATCCTCGTAGTCGGTTTCATCACCATCCATCAGCGCCGCCTCGATGAAATGCTGGCGAACTCCAGCGTGATGCACATGGGATATATTTTTCTCGGTCTGGCGGCAGGGAACGCGCTTGGGCAAAACGGCGCGGTCCTGCTGATGTTCGCCCACGGCATTTCCATCGCGCTGCTGTTCCTCCTCTGCGGAAAACTTCGGAGCAATCTGGGCACGCTCGAGTTCTCCAAACTCGGCGGCCTGGCCACGAACGCACCGTTCCTCAGCCTCATTTTCGGCTTTGCCACCTTCGCATCCATCGGTTTGCCCGGTCTGGCGAATTTCGCGGGTGAAATCCTCGTCTTTCTCGGCGCATTCCAGTCCTTCGGTGAGCAGGGCTTCGGCATGATCCATGTTGCCACCATTCTTTCGCTCTGGGGCGTGGTCATGAGCGCGGTCTATATGCTCCGCGCCTACCGGAAAATTTTCTTCGGCGAAGCCACGACGGGACGGTTCATCACCGATCCCACGACGGCGCAGCGCATACCCATGTTTCTACTGGCCGCCGTGCTGCTGGCCGTCGGCTGCCAGCCCTCCCTGCTGCTCAACCTTATCCAGAGCGCGATCGGCGCTAAATAATCTGTCATGAGCACAATTTCCTTAGAAGTCTTCCTCGGCGCGCTCGCCCTCGTGCTGCTGCTGGTGGAAACATTCGCCACCGTGCCGCGCAAGCTGATCGCCTATGCCGCCATCGGCGGATTGCTGGCCGCGCTCGTTGCGTTGTTCTTCTGCGCGAAAGGTGCGGTGCCGCCCACGCTGGTGGAGTTTTACAAGGTGGATTCGCTGGCGCTGTTCTACAAGGGTCTCGCGCTCATCAGCACCATCGCCGTGCTGGTCATTGCACTCGAATACACGCCAGTCATCAACCAGTTCGTCTCCGCCGAACCTGAGAAAACCAAAGAAGCCGGTCTCGGCGAATTCTACGCGCTGCCGCTCATTGTCTGCGTGGGCTTGATGGTCATGGCCTCCGCCGTGGATCTCATTACGATCTTCGTTTCGCTGGAGCTCACCACCGTCAGTTTCTATGTCCTCGTCGCCTACATGCGGCGCAGCGCCTCATCGCTCGAAGCCGGAGTGAAGTATCTCATCCTCGGCGCGCTCAGCACCGGTCTGCTGGTCTATGGCATGGCCTGGCTCTACGGACTCACCGGTCAGATGACGCTCGCCGGCATCACGGACAAAATCACCCACTGGCAGGGCAGCACCGCGCCGCTGCTCTTTGCCGTCGCGCTGATCCTTGCCGGACTCGGCTTCAAAGTCGCCGCGGTTCCCTTTCAAATCTGGGTGCCCGATGTCTATCAAGGTGCGCCCACTCCGGTCACGGCCTTTCTCTCCGTCGGCTCCAAGGCGGCTGGCTTCATCGTTCTTTCCCGCGTTGTGGAGATGTTGCTTGCGAAGGATTCTGCCGTCGCGCCGCAAGTCGTGCAAGTGCTCCTGATCATCGCTGGCGCGACCATTCTTTTCGGCAATCTGGCCGCGATCGCCCAGACGAATTTCAAGCGGCTGCTCGGCTACTCCAGCATTTCACATGCCGGCTACCTGTTGCTCGCGCTGGCCTGCACGCAGACCGGCGCGCTTGGCTTCACGCCGTCGGAAATCGTGGCCTTCTATCTCGCCACTTATCTGCCGATGACCCTCATCTGCTTTCTCCTGCTTGCTGCTGGGCGCGCCCAGGGGATCAGCGAAGACGTCGCCTCCTTCCGCGGACTGGCGCGAACCTCGCCAGTCCTTGGTTTCACCCTGACGCTGGCCCTGGCCTCGCTTGCCGGCCTGCCGCTCACCGCAGGATTTTTCGGCAAGTTCTTCGTCTTCTTCAGCGCCACGCTCGAAGGCAATTACGCCTCGCTCCTCATCGCCATCATCGGCGCCGCCGCAGGCTTCTATTATTATTTCAAGATCATCCTCGTGATCCATTCCCTTCCGGAAGATCAGCCGCCTGTCATCCAGCTTTCCGTGCTATCCAAGTGCCTGCTCGGTTTGTTCGCCGCCGCCATCATCGTGATCGGCGTGTATCCTGATGCAGTACGGAACATGCTGGTGAAGTAGTGCCTGGCCGTGCTCCAAGGGTGCAATTCCCGTGCCGCGTGCTAACGTCTGCGTCCCATGAACCCGCGCTATCTCCAGCCCGACTTCGAGACTTTCCAGGCACGAGCCAAGACCGGCAATCTCGTGCCGGTGTGGGTGGAACTGGCGGCGGATTACGAAACGCCGCTCTCGGCATTCCAGCAGATTCACGATGGCTGCTACAGCTTCCTGCTGGAGAGCGCGGAACTGACACAACATTCGGGACGCTACTCACTGCTTGGCAGCGAGCCGCGATTGATCTTCACCGCGCGCGGGAACGAGATCGAAATCGAAGAGCGCGGTGCGAAACGCAAGTTCACCGCCCAGAGCGATCCGCTGCGCGAACTCGAAACCATCATGGCGCAGTTCAAGCCCGCATTGCCCGCGCCCTTGCCCGTGTTTCATGGCGGAGCAGTCGGCTATCTCTCCTACGACATGGTGCGCTTTTTTGAGCCGACGCTGCCGCCACCGAAGAAGGACGAGCTGGGATTGCCCGACATGGTCTTCATGATCACGGACACCGTGCTCATCTTTGATCACAAGCACCGCAAGCTCACCATCGTGGCGAATGTCTACACGCCGGATTTTCCTTCGCTAAAAGACGCGTATGACGCCGCGCAGCAGCGCATCACGCAAACCATCGCGAAGCTCGAAACGCCGCTCAAGGTCAAGGCGCTCCAAGCCTTCGCACCCGACGCTGCGACGGGTGCGCCCGCGCCGAAGGCCAACACGACGCAGGTGGAATACGAAGCCATGGTGCTCGCGGGCAAAGAATTCATTAAAGCCGGCGACATCTTTCAATTTGTGCCCTCACAGCGTTTTGAAACGGAATACACCGGCAGCCCGCTCGATCTTTACCGCGCGCTGCGCCATGTGAATCCGTCGCCCTACATGTTCTGCCTGCGATTCCCCGATGGTTTCTCGCTGGTCGGCAGTTCACCGGAAGTGCATGTGAAATGTCTCGACGGTATAATCGAGATTCGTCCCATTGCTGGAACTCGCTGGAGAGGCAAGACTCCCGCCGAAGACGAGGCGCTCGCGCAGGAACTGCTGGCTGATCCCAAGGAACGCGCCGAGCACATCATGCTGGTCGATCTTGCGCGCAACGATGTCGGTCGCGTCTCCGAATACGGCAGCGTGAAAGTGAATGAGCTGATGATCATCGAGCGTTACTCGCACGTGATGCACATTGTCTCCAATGTCGAAGGCAGGCTCGCGCCTGACAGCAACGCCTACGACGTGATGCGCGCCACCTTCCCCGCTGGAACCGTGAGCGGTTCCCCCAAGGTGCGCGCCATGGCGATCATCAATGAACTCGAAAAGAGCAAGCGCTGCGCCTATGCCGGCGCGGTCGGCTACTTCGGGTTCGATGGCGCATTGGACAGTTGCATCGCGTTGCGCACCTGTGTGTTGAAAGACGGCAAAGCCTTCGTGCAAGCCGGGGCCGGCATCGTGGCGGATTCAGTCCCCACGAGCGAATACGAGGAGACCGTGAACAAAGCGCGCGGCATGTTGCGAGCGATCCAGCGGGCGAAGGAACTGGGAGTTTAGCTGGCAGGTCATTACTTCACCAGCAACGGCATGTTCGCCGTCGCCGCGTGACCTTTGCCGTCCGTGGCGAAGACAAAGACCCGAAAGGACCCCGGTTTGTCCGGCGCTTTAATTTTGGCGCTGTTGCCGCTGGATTGAATGAGCCCGTCGATCAGTGGCGGCGGAATCTCGCGGCCATCAGATCCAAATTTTTTTGATATCACCAGTGATCTCCCAGCGCATCTGGAGCATGTCGCCATCGGGATCCGAAGCTTTTACCTGGGCGGTGAATTCCTCCGCTGGCCTCAAGGTCGAGACGCTGCACTTGAACGACTTTAATCCTAAAAAGGAAAATAGAAAATCACTGCTCGTGAACGCCGATGTCTGATCGACAAGGGAGTGGAGAGCATTTACCGCCCTGGTGAAGGCTCACCCGTAGGGTGAGCGTCTTTTTTAGTCTTTGAATGCCGCTGGAAGCTGGCTGCTGGACAGCCGGGAGGCCGCTTCTTCGCCGAGCGGGAAACGCAGGCACCCGTTACGCGCGAAGGCCAGTTGATGTTCTTTGTCACGTCTATGACGAACTCAAGAACCAGTGGGGCTGGAACGGCTATACCACGCGCAAACTCGCTCCGAGCCGCATCTCGTGAGAGTGCGGGACAAAATCACATGGCTACATAACTTCCTGTCTTCCCGCGCTCTCACGAAGCGCGGCTACGTCTTTAATTAAATCACACTAGCGACGACCGCGCGGGACGATTTGCCCGCGACCGCCGGGGCGAATTTGCACGCCCGCTGGCAACTGCTCTTCGATAACCTGTTTATGACGCTGGATCTCCTGCCAGAATTGGTTCGCTTCCGGAGAACCTTCAGGCATGGTGGCCAGCTTCGCGTAAAGCTTATCCAGATCGTCGTTCCAAGTGCGGGCGCGGGTGAGCCGGGCCTCAAGCAGGGCCGCCTCGTGCCGCATGGTTTCAATGGCTTCCTCGTATTTTTTGCGCTGGCCCGCCGCCACTTGTTCGACGTCAGTGTTGAGTGTCCGTAATTCCTCGTAGCGAGCGCGCTCACGCTTCTCGTTTTCCGTGAGCGATTTGAGTTCTTTCTGCACCGCCGATTTCCTGGCCTCGAGCTGCTCGAGGCTGACTGTCAGGGCCGTCTGACCTTCCGCCAGTTTCTTCAGTTGGAGTTGGGTGTCGGCACAGGATTGGTCGAGTGACTTGCGGCGACCTTCGAGTTCCTTGATGGTCCACTCGGACTTCCGGATATTTTCAGCAACCTCGTCAAGGCGGCGCAGCGCAGCTTCAAAATTATGGTTCTGTTCCGAAAGTTCAGCGTGCCGGATCTGCACTTCTGTGAATTTGCGGCTGACAGCCTCATGTCTTGCATGCAGGTCCTCGCTTTTCTTTTCAAGTTGTCGGAGATTTTCTTCGAGGGCGCGTCGCGTTGAATCGGTGCTGCTCTGATACTCTTCAAACTCGCGCTTCATTTCCCGGTGCCGGTTCTGATAGTCCGTGACACCGCGTTCCAGCTGCGCCCGCAACTGGCGCATGTCACCGATCTGTCGTTCCAGTTCCGTCACGTGTGCGCTGGTGGCGTCGCGCTGTGCGGTGATGGCGGACATGGCCGCGATCATGCTGGCCTGCGCCTCTTGTGTCTTGTGATATTCGGCCTGCGCCTTGAGCAGGTGTGTCTCTGCACCCTGAAGGGTTTCCAATCGCTCATCGGTCTGGGTGACTTGCGTTTCGAGGTTTTTCTTCTGCGTCAGCAGTTCGGCCTTGGTGTTGCCCAGCAGCTCGATTTCTTTGCGCGAGTTTTTTGTGAGATTACCAAGCCGGTCTGATTCAAATCGCGCCGCTTCCACCTCCGAGCGGAGCGCCATGCTTCTGTTCTGCAAGGCCGCCATATCCGTCTGCAAACCGGTGCGCTCAGTCCTGAGGGACTCGAGGTCTTTGACCAGTTCCCCGTAGCTGGATCTGGCATCCGCATGGGAAACGGTGATGGAATTGAGCTTCGCTTTCTGTTCATCGTGGCCTATCCGGGCCTCATCTTTTTTGGTTTCCAGTTCGGTAATGGATTGCCGGAGGCTCTTCTCAAGGGATGCCAGGCTGGCATTCTCCGCAGTCAGTCGTCCGCGCATCTGGCTGAGATTTTGCTGCTCCGTGGTCAGCCGGGTAACTTGCCCCTGGAATTGTTCGATTTCCGCAATCAACATCGAGTGCTGTTCCCGCGCGTCATGGAGAGCCTCGGTGGCCTTGGAGACGGCGGTTTCACGTTCGTTCAGCAGCGCCGCCCGTTCCCTCATGCTGGCGTCGGCGGCGGCGTGACGGGCTTCAACCGTCTTCATTTCCTGTCTGAGCCGATCCTCCTCCGCTTTGCGACCGGCGTTTGCCGCCTCCAAGCGGCGCGCATCGATCACCAGTTTCTGATGTTCAGTCTTGAAAGTCTCAAGCTCCTTTTGCGAGGCTGCGCGTGATTCCTCGGTTCGTTTGAGCGTTTCAGCCGCCGCCGTGAGGGCTGCATTCTGTTCCAAGAGTTTTGTTTCACGTTCTTTCAGCGTGACCTCGGCTGCCGCACGGGCTTTTTCGAGATCCTGCACGATGGCGCGGAGACGATCTTCTTCGGATTTGTGGCTGGTGAAGGCTGTGGTTGCTTTCGCGATCTCCGCACCGAGATCGTGGTGTTTCGATTGCAGCGAGTGGTGGGCGGCCTGAAGGCTTTTGTGTTTTTCCTCCGTCTGTTTAAGTTCCGCCGCGACTTTGGCCAGCGTAGCCTCGCGCTCGCGCAACTGCTTCTCTTTTTCCAGAAGGGCAGTCCCGGCCTTTGTGTGGGAACTGGTCAATTCTTCCACGAGTTTTCCCAGTCTTTGTTCGTCGGACTTGAGGGTGGAAACTGTCGCAGAATGTTGGGCGATCCTGGCGTTTAATTCTTGGTGCTCCGCAGTCTGCTTTTGCTGCGCGGCCAGATGACTGGAGGGCTCCGCCTCGACTTTTTTCAGCGCCTCGGTTGCCGCGGCCAGGGCCGTGTTTTTTCCCTTTAGTTTTCCTTCGCAGTCCTTCAGGCCACCCTCGGCGGTCGTGCGGGCTTTTCCGAGTTCCTGCAAGGATGCGCGCAGACGCTGCTCCTCCGTCCTGTGACCATTGATTGTCTCGGTGATCTTGGCAACTTGGGAGGTGAGTTCTTTCTGCTTGGATTGCAGTTCCTGATGGGCGCTTTGAAGTCCGGCGTTTTTTTCTTCCGTCTTGGCCAGTGCAGCCTCCCGTTCACGCAGGCTTTTTTCCTTTTCGCGCAGGGTGGACTCGACGCGAGTTTGAGCGCCTGTTTGCACGGCGACGAGGTTTCGCAGGCGTTGTTCCTCGGATTTGTGACCAGAAACTACTTCCAGCAGTTTGGCCACCTGGGAACTCAAGTCCTTGTGGCGGACGCTGAGTTCCTGATGAACACCCTGGAGGCCGCTGTGCTTTTCCTCCTTCTGTTTAAGCGCTTCTGCAGTGCTGGCCAGAGTCGCATGCTGTTCTTGCAGTTTGATTTCGCGGTCCTTCAGACCCGCCTCAGCAGTGGCGCGGGCCTTCTCGAGCTCCTCCAGCGTGGACCGCAGGCGGGTCTCCCTGGCGCTGTGCTCGCTGAGTGATTCTGAAAGCTTCGCAGCCTGGGTGACGAGATCGTGATGCCGGGACTCGAGTTCCTGGTTCGATTTATCGAGACCGCTGCGCTTTTCTTCCGCCTCCTTGAGTGATGACCTGGCATCGATCAGCGCGGCCTCTTGATTTTGCAGTTCAACTCGCGCGGCGTCGCGCCGGGCTTCCAGGGCATCAGCATCCTGCTGCAGCCGCTCCAGATCCACCAGTCGTTGGCGCTCCTGCCCTGAAAGCGCTTCCAGCGTCTTGATGAGCACGCCGTGTTTGCCGACCGCCTCTCCGTGGGCCTTGGACAACTGCTCGTAGCGTTCCTGCTCAGCCTTCTCGATCTCAGGCAGCCGGGCCTTCTGGCCTTGCAGTGAATCGCGCACCGCCAGCAAGGCCGTTTCCGTGCTGGTGTGCTCGTGCCTCTTTTGCTCGATCCGGGCATTTAGGGCCGTTTCTTCTTCGCGGCGTTCTGCCAGCTTTGCTTCCTGCTGAGCCAGCTCCAACTTGAAAGCCGCGATCCGTTCTTGAATGTGCTGCTCCTCGGCTTGTTCTTTTGCCAGATGCTGCCGGGCTGACTCCTGCGCGGCTTGCAAGGCCGCTTCCGACTGTTCATGTTCCTTCTTTTTTTCTGCAATGGCAGCCTCGACCGATTTGATCCTCGCTTCCTGTTCCCCGGCTTCCTTTTGAAGAGTCGCCAACTTTTCCTGATGCTGCCGTTCCTCGGATTCCCTTTGGGCTTTGAGAGCCGTTTCCTCCGCTTCGTGCTGTCTGAGTTTTTCCAACGCAGCATCCAGCCGCGTCTGTTCTTGCTTTTTCTCCTCGAGCTGCGCAGCAAGTTCGGCTGTTTCCTTGCGGCGCGCCGCGAGGTGGGATTCATGCTGGCCGACTTCAGCCTGCACACTGAGAAGTTTCTCCTGATGCTGCCGCTCCTCGGATTCTCTTTGCGCTTTGAGAGCCGCTTCCTCTGCCTCGAGCTGCCTGAGTTTTTCCAGCGCAGCATCTTCCGCCGGCAAGTCTGCCCCCGGAGATTCGTTCACAGCTGGGGCGTGCCGCGCTACCTCTGATTCAGCAGGCTTATCGTTTTGACCGGGAGCCGATACAAATCGCCCCGAGAGCGGCCCGAAGTTCAACCGGTCACCGGCGACAAGTTGTTGAAACGAGACGCGCTTCCCGTTGATGAGAGTTCCCTCGGCCGATCCCAGGTCACGGACCCAATATCCGCCCTCGGGCGCCGGATAAATCTCCGCATGATGTCCCGCGATTCCTTCAGCATCCACCAACACATCACAACCCTCGGTGCTGCCGAGCATAATTTTTCCCTCCAACGGCACATCGATGTGATTGCCGTCTTCGAGGTCAAAAATCAGCATGGGCATGCGTTCGTAAACTTCGATTTGCCGCGCAAGTCAATCGGATTGCGGTGTTAGAGCGGTATAAATAATTTCGTAGCCGCATTCGTGTTGCGCAGCCGCGAAGCGAAAACGCGGGGAATAGGCATGCTTCGTTGGCTGCCGTGGTTTTTTTCCCGCACTCTTGCGCGATGCGGCTACGTCTATTTTAAAAATGCTCGAGTGATGATAATCCATGCTCATGGTAGCAAGCTGTGTGCCGTCTGCCTGTGCGAGTGCTCGACATTATTGTCACTCTTCGCATTTTTCCGGTCAAACCTGGCAGGGTTGGTGCCTTCTTCAGAACAACTCACCGGCTCCGGGGAACCACGGTCGGCCGGCTTTGCGGCCGCACTTGAATTCCAGAAGGCAGTTGATCAGCGATGTCATTTTTCCGCCGCTGGAATTCCAGCCATGCCTCACGCGCCTCGGGCGAGGCATCAGGCATCCGGCCAAGTTTTTCGCAGTATTGATGCAGTTCAGCGTCCCAGCTTCTCGCAAGCTCCAGCCGGGATTCCAGTCGGGCGACCTCCGCATGCAGCTCCGTGAGTTGCGCGGTCAGTTGTTCCTTCTGACGCTCCGCCTCGCGTTCGGCGTCTTGGGAAAGTTGGCGCAACCCTTCAAAACGCTGGCGCTGGCGCTGCTGTTCGTCGCCCAGCTGTTCGATGGCATTCCGCAGTTCCGTCTCTTTCACCGTCAGATGCGACACCCGGAGTCCGGCGGATTTTTCAGCGCTCACGTATTCAGAGAGCCTCAACTGTGAGGACGAACTGTCCCGGGCCAGCACTTGGATACGCGCTTCCATCTGGTTCCTTTCGAGTTCAGCTGCCTGTATCCTGGCTTGCACTTCGCCAAGCTGCATCGTTGCGGTTTCCAGTTCATGATTCTGTTGCTCGAGCTCAACCCGGCGATGCTGTGCCTGGTCAATCTTTTGCAAGATGTCGCCGAGCCGGGCATGTTTGTCAGTGGCGTCGGCGCGCAGCCGCTCGATTTCATCGGTCAGCTTCAGGCGCGTCTTCTCCGCCTCCTCATGCGAGGACTTGAGCGCCGGTATCTCCTGCTCCAGCCCGCCCTGGGTTTTTTTCAACTCCACGATGTGCGTTTCCAGCTCCAGCGCTGCCCGCTCGGTGGCGGCGCGCTTCCTCGTGAGTTCATCATGTTCGTTCTTCAGTGAGAGATGCGCCGACTCGGACTGGTGCAATTCCCTCCGCGACTCCAGTAATTGTTCCTCCGTTCGGCTCAGTTCGGCCAGCCTGTTTCCGACGATGGCCACTTCAGCCTGCAGTTGCTGATTCAGTGCGATGAGATTTTCCCTGGTGGAGGTGTGGGAATACACCTCACCCTGCTCTGCCTGGATTCGTGCGGCCACTTCATCGGCTTCCGACTGCAATTTCACCAGGCGCGCCGCCTCTTCCTTGATGCCTGCTGATATCTGGTCGTGTCGCGCCGTCGTGTTTGTGAGTTTTCCCGTCTCATCATTGAGCTTTGTCAGCACCTCACTGTGGCGCTTGTTCAGTCCATCAAGGGTTCCGCGCATTTCGGATTTCCGCGATTCGAGGTCTGAAAGCTCCTGGCTCAATTTGCCGCATTGCTCGGCAAGGCGGCGCACATCATCCGTCATGCAGTCTTTTTCCTCGCTGAGATTCCTCAGTTCGGCATCCGCCTGTTCGCGTTGCACAGCGGCCAGCTTCAGCAACTCCTCCGCGCGCAGCCGCCCGGCTTCATGTTTCTCCAGAACCCCGGCCGTCGCCGACCTGCGGCACTCAAGATTGGCAAGATCCTGTTCGAGACGTTCCATCTCGACAAGCTTGATGCGCTGTTGCTCGGAGAGCGTCCGGACCTGATGAGACAGCACCTCGTGCCGCCCGGCTGCTTCCGTGACCGACTTGGTGAGTTCCTCGTTCTTCTCCCGGTTCTCATCGGCAATCTTCCCTGCCTCCTGCAGCGCGACGGTCAGCACGGTAACCTCCTGCTTTTTCCTGCCGATGTCGGATTCCAGTCCGGAGGCATGTTCCTGCAGTTCCGCGACGCGCGACTCATGCACCTTTGCGGCTTTTTCCATCTCCTCCTGCGCCTTCGCGAGTGCAGTTCCAAGGAATGTAAGATCCTGCTTTCTGCTCCCCACGGCGGCATCCAGCCCGGCAGCTTCGGATCGTAAAGCGGCGACCCGCTCCTGCTCGTCCCTCGTGGTTTTCTCCAGATCGGCCATCGCCGTGGCCAGCGCGGCATCCAGCCCGGAGAGTTCCTTGCGTTTGTTGCCCATCGCGGGCTCCAACCGGGCGGCCTCGTCACGGAGTGTGGCCAGGCGCGACTCCTGTTCTTTGATAGTTTTCTCAAATTCATCCCTGGCCCTCGTCAAAGCCTCGTCGAGTTCGGTGATTTCCAGTTTCTTTAATTCGATGTCCGGATCGGCCGTTGCGGATGGCGGTGGTTCCGTGGGCGCTTCGGTCGCAACGACTTCCGTCTCCATGGAGAAACGAGCCGAAATTGAACCGAATAGCAGCAAATCCCCGGGCGACAGGCGCTGCGTCGTCACCTGGGCGCCGTTCACAAAAGTGCCGGCGGGGGAGTTGTTGTCCCGCACCCACCAAGTGTTATCCAGGCCCGTGAAGACTTCCGCGTGTTGTGCCGCAATGTCTTCGCGTTCGGCGACCACGTCGTTACCCTCGGCGCTGCCGATGGTGGTGCGTCCGTCCAGCGGCGCCATGACCCGGCTACCATCTTCAATTTCAAATACAAGCGTCGGCATGATTCGTCCACGGCAGGTGCGGCAGATTGAAATTTGAGCACAAAATGCCCGGAATTACCAATATTGAATTTACGGAGTGCTGTCGCGTGATTATTAACATGCAAAACGGAGCAGGCGGGTTTTAGACAGGAGTGCCAAGATTAACAAGAAGGAATACAAAAAATAATCATTTATCCAAAAAAGGAAAATAGAACCGTCGAAAATCTGGCTGTGCCATGAAACACAAGGCTTTGAGCCTGAACCGTTGATCACCCAGAAAGTTCATCGCGGTGCGATGGAAATTCATTGAAAATCAGACCTCTAAAGAGCGGGCGGTGATTCCATTTTCCATATTAGGATTAGAGGTTGATCCCCCTCTCGATGGCGTATTTGAAGTGCACCCAGCGAAAGGCCACAGGCGTGGCGACGATGGCGATGTCGCCCAGCCTGAGCATGTCCATCGCCTTCTGGTAGGTGTCGAAGCCGATGAATTTCGCGTCTACGGAAACGGACACTTTGTCAGGGTGCTTCTGGCTCAGCACGTCGTAACTGGCATTGAGCCGCTTTTCCTGCACATCTGCCATCCCCACCAGTTACAACTGCGCGTTCGCCACCGTCAGCGCATCGCTCGCCGCGCCCGAGTCGCGCCCGCCGCAGCCGATGAGCACCACGCGTATGGAATCATCCATCGATGCGTGAACATGGGGCAATACGATCCCTGAGAACACCAAGTAGTGCGCCGTTTTTGTCATTTGGATGCAGGCTCGCGCATCATGGATCAAGACAATTCCGCCACCGCCTGACTCGTAGCCTCCATGAGCACGCCAATCCCCTCCTCAAGCGCCTCGAGTGTGATCGTCAATGGCGGCGCGATTTTCACAGTCTGGCCCCAGGCACCAACAGGCGCGAAGAGGAGCAGGCCACGCTGATAGCACAACTCAATGATGCGATGCGCGAGATCGTGATCCGGTTCCTTCGTGCCCGGCTTCACGGTTTGCATTCCCGCGACGAGGCCCGCCGCGGTGACGTGGCCGATGACCCGTGGATGTTTCGTCTGGATTTTCTTCAGGGCTTCGAGCAGGGGTTTTTCCAGCCGGGCGGCGTTGCCCGTGAGGTCTTCACGGATGATCTTGCAGATGGCCGCCATTGCCGCGGCGCAGCACACGGGATTGCCCGTGTGGGTGCTGGTCATCGCTCCGGGCGGATACGCATCCATGATTTCCGCCCTGCCAATCACCGCGCTGAGCGGGAGAGACGAACTGATGCCTTTGCCGCAGCAGATGATGTCCGGCGTCACACTGTAATGCTCGAAGGCCCAGAATTTTCCGGTGCGTCCGAACCCGGCCTGCACTTCATCGAAGGTGAGAACAATCCGATGCGTGTCACACCATTCGCGTAATTGTTTTACATAATTTACTGGTGCAAAATCGGGACCCACTCCCTGATAACTCTCCATCATCACGCCCGCGATGTTCTCCGGTTTCAAGCCGCGTTTCTCGATCGCCGCGAGGAAACCGTCAAAACTCACATCCTGCTGCCAGTAGCCGTCGGGGAAGGGAACATTGATGATTGCCGGGTCTTCATTCACGATCCAGTTCTTTTGACCCGCCATGCCGCCTGCCTGCTGCGAACCGAGCGTGCGCCCGTGAAAGCCGCGCTCAAATCCCACGATACCGATCTTGCCGCGACCACCGGCCTTGATGCCGTGCGTTCGCGACAACTTGATCGCGCATTCCGTGGCCTCCGATCCCGTGGTCAGGAGAAAAATCTTCTTGAGTCCCTCAGGTGACAGTGATGCAAGCAGTTCCACTAGATTTGCACGCTCCTCACTGGGGAAGACATAGTTGTGCAGCAGGCCGCTCTGCACCTGGGCGATGATGGCATCGCGCACTTCTTTCACGCCGTGGCCTGCATTGGTCACCAGCACTCCGCTGCTCCAGTCAAGCCACTGGTTGCCGTGCTTGTCCCAGACATAATAATTTTCTGCGCGATCCCAGACGATGGGCGGCATGCCGCGCATGGAGACCGGCTCGATGCTGCGGAGTTTTTCCAGTGTCGGAAGGGAGTCCGGATGCGGCAGCGAGCTGACGATGCGGCGGTGTTTCGTTTGAACTGGAGGAACTTGCTGCGGGGTGATGTTAAATTCTTTTCCCATGATGCGCCGAGCTTATAACACGGCACCATGAACCGCTACGCGTGCGGTCATGAAAAATGATACTTTTATGACGCTGGGCCGGCACCTGACGACTGGAGTGCCGTCAGGCCTCGCTGCTAAAACTGCGGTCTATTCCCCGCCCACCGCATACCGCGTGAAGCGGCGCACGATGAGATTCTCGCCTAGCTCGGAGATTTTGCTCTTCACCAAGTCGGTGATGCTGATGTCCGGGTTTTTGATGAAGGGTTGCTCCATGAGGCAGAAGTCCGCGTAGAACTTGTTCATTTTTCCCTCGACGATTTTTTCGACGACGTTCGCGGGTTTGCCAGTGACCTGTCCGGCACCAATTTCACGCTCTTTGGCGACGATGTCCGCAGGCACTTCATCGCGCTGGACGTAGCGCGGGCTGGCGGCGGCGATGTGGAGGCAGAGATCCTTGACGAGGGACTGGAAGTTTTCGTTCTTGGCCACGAAATCAGTCTCGCAGTTCACTTCGATGAGCACTCCTACGCGACCGGCGAGATGGATGTAGGAGGAGATGATGCCTTCCTTGGTGGCGCGGTCGGCCTTGCCTTCGGCCTTGGCGATGCCTTTTTTGCGAAGGATGGTCTCGGCTGCTTCAAAGTCGCCCTGGGATTCAGTGAGGGCCCTCTTGCAATCCATCATGCCAGCGTTGGTCTTCTGCCGGAGTTTGTTGACGAGTTCAGCGGTGAT
>VFKE01000212.1 GCA_009885695.1 Verrucomicrobiota bacterium
TGCGGCTACGTCCTTTTTAAAAATGCTCTAGTGCGGTATAAGTAATTTCGTAGCCGCGCTCGTAAGAACGCGGGAAATAGGGAAGCTCACCCCGCAGCCGCGAAGCGAAAACGCGGGAAACAGGCATATTTTGTTGGCTGCCGTGGCTTCTTCCCGCACTCTTACGAGATGCGGCTACGTCCTTTTTAAAAATGCTCTAGTGCGGTATAAGTAATTTCGTAGCCGCGTTCGTAAGAACGCGGGAAAGATGGAAGCTCTCCCCGCAGCCGCGAAGCGAAAACGCGGGGAATAGGCGGGCTTCGTCGGCTGCCGTGGGTTTTTCCCGCACTCTTACGAGATGCGGCTGCGTCCTTTTTAAAATGCTCTAATAGCCTGATACTGGGCTGAGTGAATGGGATGCGATCTGTCACCTTCTGGGCTTCATTTTCAGTCTATTAACTATCAGCTATCAGCCATCGACTTTTTTTTGGATAATTGAAATCATTCTCGGAACACATCTGGCTGGAAGTCAGCCGCACACACAGCCAAGATGGCCAAGTTACTTTTCAACAGACTACTTTACCCATGACCGAAATCCCATCCGCATCGACCCCTGGCTGGAAACGCGGCTTCTGGAGCCTGATGGTGACTCAATGCCAGAATGCTTTCAGTGACAATGCGCTGAAGTTTCTCATCATCGGTCTGGCATTAGGGCGGGCAAACTCCGAGTCTGAGCGCAACACTGTCGTCGCCGTGGCCGGACTGCTCTATGCCGGACCGTTTTTGCTTCTCTCGATGTTCGGAGGCTGGCTGGCTGACCGATTCAGCAAGGCCTCCGTGATGCACGGGGTGAAGCTTGCCGAAGTGGGCATCATGCTTTTTGCGACACTGGCGCTGGGGTTGGAAATCGCGTCTCTGCAATATGCCGCGGTGTTGCTCATGGGTTGTCATAGCGCGATTTTTGGCCCGTCGAAATACGGCATCCTTCCGGAGATGCTGCCGTTGGAAAAACTTTCATGGGGGAATGGATTGCTGGAGCTCCTTACTTTTTCCGGTGTGATTCTCGGCATGATGGCGGGAGGATTTCTTGCAGAATATGTGCATGTCGGGCAATACGTATCCGGCCTGATTCTTGCGGCACTGGCCGTTGGCGGATGGTGGGCCAGCCTACACATCACCCGGGTCAAGGCCGCCAGTCCCGATTGTCCGGTGCGATACAATCCGATCACCGATTTGAGCACTCAATTGCGCCTCCTTCACAGCGACAATGATTTGTGGCGCGCGAACTGGGGCAATGTCGGTTTCTGGTTCGTCGCGGCACTGGTGCAGCAGAATCTGGTCATTTATTCAGAGAGCGTTCTAAGACTCGATCGTTTTCAAAACACGCTGCTGCTTTCTGCATTGTTAATAGGGATCGGAATCGGCAGCGCTGCGGCGGGGTTTCTTTCCCGTGGTCGTATTGAATACGGCTTTGTTCCATTCGGTGCGCTTGGCATGGCCTTGAGCACCATTCCTCTGGGAATCGACAAGATCGGGATCGAGGGGTTCACCGTCAGCCTCGTCACGCTCGGCTTGTCGGCCGGTTTGTTCATCGTTCCGATCTCGGCCGTCCTCCAACACAAGCCCGCACCCGAATCCAAGGGCGCGGTGCAGGGTGCCGCCAACTTGCTTTCATTCGTGGGCATCTTCGCAGCCTCCGGCATTCAATTTGTGCTTAACAAAATCCACCTCTCGTCGGGCCAGGTCTTCTGGTTCTGCGGAGTCGCCGCCCTTTTCACCGGCATTTACGCTGCGGCCACCCGGCGCGGGGCCCTGAAAAACTTGCTGCAATTATTTGACCGCGAGCCATCGTGACCCATGCCCGCCAACAATGACCGCAACCACACCATGGCCGTGTTCTGCGACTTCGAGAACATCGCCATCGGCACCCGCGAGGCCAAATATGAGCGCTTTGACGTGGAGAAGGTGCTCGAGCGGCTCCTGCTCAAGGGCCACATCGTGGTCAAGAAAGCCTACTGCGACTGGTCGCGCTACGAGGTTTTCAAGAAACCCATGCACGAGGCGGCTTTCGAACTCATCGAGATCCCGCATGTGCGGCAGTCGGGCAAAAACTCGGCGGACATCCGCATGGTTGTGGATGCGCTCGACCTCTGCTACACGAAGCCGCACATGGACACGTTCGTCATCATCAGCGGCGACTCGGACTTTTCTCCACTGGTGAGCAAGCTGCGGGAGAACAACAAGACAGTGATAGGATTGGGTGTGAAGAACTCGACCTCCGACCTTTTTATTTCCAATTGTGACGAGTTCATTTTTTATGATGACCTCGTACGCAAGCAGCAGCCGCGACGGGTTGCGCCCGTCTCGAAGGTGCCGCCTGCTAAAAAGATGGAGGCCGGGGAAACCAAGCCCGCCGGTGATCCGGACGCCGCCATTCAGATGGTGGCAGAAACTGCGGATGCCATGTTCGATGAGCGCGGCGGCAACGAAAAGGTCTGGGGATCGATGGTCAAGCAAGCCATCAAACGCAAGCAGCCCGGCTTCAACGAGCGCTATCACGGTTTCCGCTCCTTCGGCAACCTCCTGGAGGCGGCGCGGGATCGCGGCCTGCTCGAACTCATCAAGGACGAAAAGTCCGGCGACTACTCAGTCAAGGGCGTGCCCGAGTGAACCAAACCATTTCAGACCAAACGTCAGCGGAATGTGGTTCACTTGCACTTGGTCAGGAGGTAGTCCTGCGTTCGACGTTGAGATCCATCTTTCGATAGAGCGTGGCGATGCTGACACCCAGCATGCTGGCGGTTTTCTCGCGGGAGCCGTTGTTCAGTTTGAGCGTCTCGTTGATGAAGAGTTTCTCCTGGCCGCGGATGAAGTCGTCGAGCGAAGATCCGATGGGCAGCTTCTGACTGCCGCCCTGCACGGCTGAAGGATCGAGCGGAGCCTCAACTTTTTGTGTGACCTTGGAGGGGAGGTCGGTGGGCTTGATGGCGTTGGTTTCCGAAAGCGCGCAGGAGCGCTCCACGGCGTTGCGCAGTTCGCTGATGTTGCCGGGCCAGGAGTATTTTTCGAGAAATTCCTCGGCGTAGCGTTCCATTTTTTTCATCTGACCACCGGTGCGCAAGGCCTGTTCCCGCAGGAAATGCTCAACGATCAGGGCGATGTCTTCGCGGCGCTCGCGTAGTGGCGGGATGCTGACGGGAACGACGGAAATTTTGTAGTATAGATCCTCGCGAAATTTTCGTGCGACAATGGCCTCTTCAAGCGAATGCGTGGTGGAGGTGATGAGGCGAAAATTGAAGGAACCGTTGTAGCCCGGGGTGCTGGTGGAGATTTGCTCCAACAGCGCGTTCAACTGCGCCTGGATGCGCATGGGCAGATGGTGGATCTCCGCGAGATGCACGGTGCCGCCGCGGGTGCGGGCGAAGATGCTGCTCTGCGGATTGCCGTGGCCGAAGAGCTCGGACTCGAGCAAATCCTCGGGAAGCGCGCTGCATTGGATGGCTTTGAAGGGGGCGTTGTTCCGGCGACTTGATTCGTGGATGGCGCGGGCGATGAGCTGTTTGCCGACGCCGAACTCGCCTTCCAGCAGGATGGGGCTGTCATTATCGGCCACCCGCTGGATGAGGCTGCTGATTTTCTCGATGGCGTTGCTCTGGCCGATGATCTTGGTGCTGTTGGAAATAGGGACAGGCGCGGGTGGAGCAGCGGTGGTCCCGGATGTTTTTTGGCCGAGCGCGTGTTCAATGGTGCGCTGGAGATCGGGCAACTCGAAGGGCTTGGTCAAGTAGTCAAAGGCGCCGAGACGCATCGCTTCAACGGCGGTTTCCACGCTGCCGTGGCCGGTGACCATGATGACTGCGGCGGAGGGTAGTTCCGTGCGGCAGAGCTTGATGATGTCCAGACCGTTCACGTCACCGATAAGCAGGTCAACGATCACGAAGTCGGGCTTGATATCTCGCAGCGCAGCGATACCGGCGGTGCCGGTCTGACACCCACTGATCTCGTGACCGAGGGAGCGGCAGAATTTGGTCATGAGCTCCAGAATGGGAGCTTCATCGTCAATTATTACAGCTTTGGCCATAGGTTGTGGGATTTAAGGTGGATAAGACGGGATTTGTAATAAATTTAAGTAATCCTAACCAATTTAGCCGATTGGGTCAATCAAAAATGCGACTAGCGTCTGCGATTTACTTTTGAGAGGGAGGTATCCGGGCAAAAAAAGACCCCGCATGGCGGGGTTTTACGATTGGTGCGATTTATAGACGTAGCCGCGCTTGGTGAGAGCGCGGGAAGACAGGAAGTTATGTAACCATGTGATTTTGTCCCGCACTCTTACGAGATGCGGCTACGAAATTTTCATAAATGCTCTAGCCTAAAAAGGAAAATGGAGAACGGATGTAATGGTGCAAAAGTGGCAGGAACTACATGTGGTGGGGCGGCTGAACGCGGGAGATGGGAGTGCTTTTTGAGGATGCTTCAGCCCGGCAACAATAGTGGTTTTTTATTTTCCATTTTAGGTTGATATTCGCCTTGAGTGATTTTGTATCGGGTTCTGCGGGTGCCTACCGTTGAGTGACCTGCCATTTGTCGATGTAAGACCTCATTTTATTCCAAGCGGCGGCATGATCGCCCTTGCGGGACAGAAGCACTGCTTGTTCATAAAGAACGCGGTCGGGCGCGTTCGGAAGCTGGGAAACTTTATCGAGGGTAACCAGGGCGTCGCTGATGAGTCCCTTGCTGCTTTCGGCTTCAGCGAGGACGAATCCGTAGTTGAAGTCTGTCGGGTGGAAGAGAAAATCACGCCGTAACTGCGCGAGATCGCCCTTGCCTGCGCTGCCACCCCTTGCTGGTGGCGGCAGGTATTCGAAGGCGAGCTTATAGGCACCGCGAAAATCCCCACGTGCCGTCAAGTCCTGGGCGAGCAGCGGCCAGCCGTCGGCGCGCCAGGAGGCTTCCTGCTCCAGTCGGGCGATGAGTTGCTTGCGATCTCCAATGGTATACCAGAAGTGAAAAAGCCGGTAGCGCTCAAAAGAAGAGAAGCCTTCGAGGGTAGGCTGTATTTCAAGCAACTCGGCCAGTGCCACGGCGAAGTCCTCCCCGTTGCAACTGATGAGGTAGTCGAGTTTCAGCCTGGGGGTGGTGGCGAGGCTGCGCAGAGCGGAGCGGAGTTCAGGATGCTCCCGCAGGGTAGCCAGGTTGTTTGCATAGAACAAGCTCGCAAACTCACTGTCACGTCGCATCGCCTCCCGCCACGCGGCGGGTGCATAGGCCGGATAATATTGCAGCCAAACCGAGGCTTCCTTCTGGCAAATAAAACCAATGTTGGGTTCCAGATAGCGCACGCGTGCGAAATCTTCGAGTGCGGCATTGGGAGGGAGGCCGCGGGCGAGCGATAGTTCGGCACGGTCATAGTAGGCGCCCCAGTCCAGCAGGTTCATGGCAATCTGGCGGTTGATCGCGGTCTTGGCCGCGGCCAAGTTACCCGTCTGGATCAAGTCATTGGCTTTATTTTCCAGCAATCTGGCGCTGCTGTTGCCGGGCAACACGGGAAAGCCGGCGGCGATGGTGAACCAAGTGATGCCTGCGAGGCAGCAGAAACCCGCAAAAACCAGCCGTGTCCTTGAAGACTGTGGCTCTGATGTATCGCCAGACGGTCGGCGTGCCCGGCATGAAAGTCCGGCGAGCAGGGCGGCGAAGCAGATGAGGCCGGGCTGATGGGCGGGGGTGTCAATAAGACCATGCACCGGCAAAATGATGGCCGCCACGGCGCAGGCGTTCCTCAGACGCTGGTCTTTGCGGCCTTTTTGCCCGGGATTGCTTTTCCACAAGCCGGTCTGGAGGATGTAATTGATAAGCGCCACAGCCAGCATCAGCATGGCCGGAATACCCGCCTCCGCGGCGAGCCAGATCCAGTCGCTCTCCGGATGAATGTGACGGGCATGGGTGTTGATATAAGTTTGGTGGAACGGAAACACGGCACCGAAACAAGCCAGCCCCACTCCGAGCAGCGGTGCCTTGGAAATCATCGTTACAGAATCCATCCACACACGAAAGCGCAGGTTGCTGGAAATCGGATCCTTGCCACCCCCAAGGTTCATGCGCTCGAGGATATTCTGTCCGAATATGATCACAACAGTCATGAGCACCAGCAAGATGGCAGCCACGACCCCCATGCGCCGCGCCGAGCGCCGGCTGAAGGAAGCGAAGGCTGTCCAGGCCAGGAGGCCAAGGAAGAAAAGTCCGATCCCGGCGCGCGAGGTATTGCTGACCAGCGCCCAGACGATGGGAAGGAGGCACAGGGACCAGGCCAGCCACCAAGGGTTGCGGCGCCGGTAGGCATCGTAAACAATCGCAAAAGCGAGCACAGCACCCATGGCCAGAAGGGACCCGAAATGGTTGCGATTGGGAAAGGGTCCGAAATAAATGATCGCCCACTCACTGCGCTGCCAGAAGGGCACCGTGATGTCTGCCTGCTTGACCCAGACGGCCAGCGCCGCGATGACGGACACCATCAGGGTGAGCATCCGCATCAGCCAGCGCCGTTCAGGTTCATTGAAGCCCCGTCCCAGGCAGTGCCACACCCAGATGAGTCCGATGCCAACGACAATCCATGTTTCAAAGCTCAACCAAGGTTGCGGCGAGCGAAGACTGCCGAGACTGACGCCGAAGTCCTGCACGAAGATTTTGCGCCACCCGGGCACCGCCGCTTCACGGAGCGGGAGGAAGCTGCCAAGCGACAGCAGGGCAAAAAGCAATAATGGCCATGTGATCGCGCGGGCAACCGGCGATCGCGGAGGAGCGATGACAAGGTTCAGCGCGATGAGCACGGCGAGGATGCCGAGAGCCCAGGGTGACTTGCTGCCACTCAGTCCACAGCCCGCGACCACCACGGCCAGTGCGGTCCACAGCTTATGCGACGGAACGGATCGTTGATCCACCGCCAACTGCGGCTCATCTTCCGCAGGCTCATCCTCCTCTGCATGACGAGGCCTGTGTTTCCTACGTCTGGTGCTCTCGAGCATGATTGGGTACGGGGGTTGCGGATGCTGCCGTCACCAACTCCAGGCCGGGTATATTTCCCCAGCGTTCGATGGCACGATTGAGCGCGGGCAGGAAGAGGTCTGCCTTGGCCAGCCAGCGTTCGCGCGCCGTTGACTCTTCAATCAACCCATAAACACGGCAGGTCGTCCCGTCGAGCAGATGAAGCGGGAGCGGGAATGCATTCTCCATCGCGTGCAGGTGCAGACCGCAGCGCCGCAGAGCGTGGACCAGTTCACCCGTAAATTCATCCAGCGTCTCACAGCGCTCCGATTCCCACTCCGCGGTGCGGGCGCACAAGCCGGTGAAGAGCATGTCGCGCCGTCGGACGAGCGCCCTGTTCAACTGTCCGCGGAACCGCTTCCAGCTGCCAACATACCCCAGGTAGCGGGCGGCAAACATGGCCAGAAGGAAGCCCGCTGCCCCTGCAATCGGAATCATCAAGCCACGGCGCAGCAGGATGCCGATCCCAAGGAGGCACAGCACCAGGCTCACCATATACAGCGCCAACAGCGCACGGGATTTGCTGAAGCCCAAGAGCACGAGCCGGTGGTGGATGTGCTCGGCATCGGCGCGGAAGATGGGGATACCTCGAACTGTGCGGCGGATGATGGAAAAGAGCGTGTCCAGAATCGGCACGCCCATGGCCACGATGATCACCAGCAACGCCGCCAGAATGGATTGCTTCTCCGCGCTCAGCAGTGAGGAAGAGGCGATGAAAAAGCCAATGAGGTAGGCCCCGCCGTCACCAAGGAATATTTTCGCAGGCGGAAAGTTGAACACAAGAAAGCCGGAGAGCGCCCCGCTCATGACCACGGCAATAAGAACCAATTCCGGCCTGCTGCTGAAATGCCCCACACACGCCAGGGTCAGGCTGAGTAAAAGTCCGAAACCCGCCGCCAGCCCGTCCATGCCGTCAATGAGATTGATGATATTCGGAATCGCCACCAGCCAGATAACGGTGACGGGGAAGCTCCAGGCTCCGAGATAAAAATGGTCGCCGCCACGGAAAGGGTTGGTCAGTTCATCGATCGAAACATCCAGCGAGTAGAGAACACAGGCCGCGCCAATCTGGCCGAGTAATTTTACCTTTGCGCCCAGCGGTTTGACATCGTCGAGGAATCCGATGGTGAAAATGATGGTGTTGGTGAGGATGACCGGCCACCATACACTGAGAAAGCCCGGATGTTTCAGGGCCGCCAGGGCGAAGCCTCCCATCAACGTGATAAATATGGGCAGCCCGCCGAGCCGTGATTTTGGAGCCTCATGAAGTTTGCGTCGCGCATCCGGCTGGTCCATACCGAACGCCATCTGTTTCCGCAACAGGAGCCAGGTGCCCGCAGCACAAAGGGCGGTCGCAGCCAGAAAGAACAGGACGTTAATGATCGAAGGGTAGTATCGCATGGCGCGTCAGATCACGAAAGTCCTGTCATATCATCTGGTTGTTGTGCAACCGGAAAAGAGATCATCCCAGGGCGGGCCGCCTCCAGGGTTTCGATAAAGCGGGGTCTCAGAACACCGCTGACAAATTGCGCGCCGAACTGACGCACCGCGGGTGAAGGAGGCAGGGATTCTGCGCGGGATGCGGCGCGGAGGGCCGCCACAAGCCCGGGCACGTCTCCGTGACGCAGACAGTGGGCATATCGTGAGTCCGGCACTTGGGCAGCCAGATCTGTCAGGTGACACTCAGCCGGGCACACCGCGAGGAAGGGCCTGCCCAGAAGCAGGATGTTATAAACCTTGCAGGGATGCACGATGCCTGTGAACGCGTCCCCCATCACCACCAGATGCATGTCAGCGGCAGATAGCGACGCCGAGAGTTTTTCCATGGGCTGATAAGGCAGGCAAAGCATGTTCCGCAGACTGTGATCGCGCGCGAAGTCCTTCACTTTGGAAAACTCGCTGCCGCCTCCGATGAAAACAAAATGGATGCGCTCGTCTGGCGCCAGTTGCTCCGCAGCGGCCAGGACGGTGTCCAGCGGATGGCAGGGACTGTGATTGCCGGAGTACATCACCACGAATTTCTCTGTGAAGCCGTGTTCCGCGCGGAAGGCAGTGCGCTGCACAACATCATAGCGCACCGCATCTTCATAGGACCAGGGCGGGTCCACATGAAGCAAGGCGGAGGGCACACCCTTGGCCTCCAGCAGCCGGGCCATGAAACGGTCCAGCACCATGATGCGTGCCGCCCGGCGGAAGCTCCAGCGTTGGCAGAGCGTGAGCGTCCTTTCCATCAGTCCGCCCTTCCGGAGCCAGCCCGCTGCCACGGCTTCGTCCGGGTTCAAATCCATGACCCATGGCACCACGGCACCGCCCTTGAGCGCGGCCATCAAGGTGCCCAGCGTGGAAATAAGCGGTGGCGAGGTCAGGCACACCGTCACGTCAAAGCGCGGCAGGCGCAGCAGGATCAGTGTGGCGGACAACCAGAAGCACGCGAAATCTGTGAAGCGCCGCCATTTGCTCCGCTTGCCCAGACCCGGCGTCCAGATGCGGCGGATGGTCATCCCCTGCCAATTTTCCTGCGCAGGGAATCGCTTTTCTGGATTGTCATAGCCCCTGCTGGAAGCCACCACCGTCACCTCATGCCCCGCTTCCACCAGACCGAGTGCGAGATCGGTCAGATGCTGGGCCGTGGAAACAAGGTCAGGATGGAAACACTGGTTGAGAAGCAGGATGCGCATACAACGTGTTCATAACGACTTCCGGCCCTGAACGATCTCATCGTAGATCCAGGCATAGGTCAGTTCCAGTCCGTCGCGCAGCTTGGTGCCCGGCTCCCAGCCGAATACTTTTTGGATGAGCGTGTTGTCGCTGTTGCGACCGTTCACGCCCTTTGGCGCATTCAAATCGTAGCGGCGTTTGAGCTTCACGCCCGCGATGCCTTCCACGATGTCCACCAGTTGATTGATGGAAACGCCCTCGCTGCTTCCGATGTTGATGGGCTCCACAAAGTCGCTGTTGAGCAGCATCTGGGTGCCGTAAATGCAGTCGGTCGAATACATGAAGCTCCGGGTTTGTTCGCCCGTGCCCCAGATTTCAATCTCGTGTTTGCCGCTGAGTTTTGCCTCCGCCACCTTGCGGCAGATCGCCGCCGGCGCCTTCTCCCGTCCGCCGTCGAAGGTGCCGTTCGGGCCATACACATTGTGATAGCGCGCCACGCGCGTGTGAATGCCGAAGTCTTCGCGATAATGCCGGCACATGCGCTCGGAAAAAAGTTTTTCCCAGCCGTATCCATCTTCCGGCATCGCCGGGTAGGCGTCTTCCTCCTTCAAGGCTGGCACATCGAAAGCAGTCTGCTTGGATGCATTATAAACACAGGCCGAAGAGGCGTAGAAAAACCGTTGCACACCGAATTCCCGAGCCGCCATCAGCAGGTGGGTGTTGATCAGCACGCTCAGCATGCAGAGCGCCTTGTTGTTCTCGATGAACCCCA
>VFKE01000131.1 GCA_009885695.1 Verrucomicrobiota bacterium
GAGGAAATCCAGCAGACCATTGTGCAACTGGTTAGGGATCGTCTGCCTGCGAAGTATGGTTTTGATCCGGTGAACGACATCCAGGTGCTCTGTCCGATGAACCGGCAACTCCTTGGCACCCGTGCCTTCAACGAGGTGCTGCAGGATGCGCTCAATCCACCGAGCGAGATGAAATTTGAAGTGGAACGTTTTGAAAAGACTTTCCGCATCGGCGACAAGGTCATGCAACTGCGCAACAACTATGACAAGGAAGTCTTCAATGGTGACATCGGCCACATCAGCAGCATTGAGACTGAGCCGGTGAAGATCATGGTGAGTTTTGATGGAAATCGCCGCGTCGCTTATGAGCCGGGGGAGCTGGATGAATTGCAGCCTGCTTACGCGATCACCATCCACAAGAGCCAGGGCAGCGAGTTCCCCTGCATCATTATCCCGCTGGCATCGGCCCAGTTCATCATGCTGGAGCGCAGTCTGATTTATACAGCCGTGACACGCGGGAAGAGGCTGGTCGTCATCGTCGGCGAGAGCAAAGCACTGGGCATGGCGGTAAGGAATGGATCTGCGCGGAAGCGATGGACGGGGCTGCGGGAGCGGCTAGCGTGAATTGATTGACGAGGCTTGGGTTAAAATTTTCAGGCAGATCGAGAAGTGTCCAGAGTCATCGAAAGACCCGAATGGTGACATTCGCCATTCGGTTGGTGGTGGCGGGTTCTCGTTATGGTGAATCAGTATCTGGAGGCTCAAGCCTACGAACGTAGCTCGGGATAATGCCGATCCAACAATCAATGTAAAGCTGGCGTAACACATTAGGAACTCGCTGCCAGCCCCACTGTGCGTCAGCGTCTTCGACTTTGTAGAACAAGTCCTCCATGTAGTTCACATCAATGAGGCTCCGCAACTCTGCGCCGCCTCTCTTGTAAGCTGACAACATTATGGCCAGATGTCCCTTTAATGTAGCCTCATCTCGGCGTCTCATAGCTTCTGACGTAGTCTCAGCGAATCGAACAAGCCAGTCTCCCCACAAAGCTCCGCCGAAAAGATCCTCGAACCGTTCATCTGCTATTTTGGCATCTTCTGGGTATGCTCGGATGATCCTCTGGCGCAATCACCTCAGAGGCTGATTGCTTGGGAATGTGACACCCGACAAATCATAGGGCTTATAGGGATTCTGCAGGTCGTCATTCACGAATGGCGCGTTTGGTTGGGAGACCGTCTAAGCTGTGACACGCGCCGGGCGCACACGGCGCTTCCGAGCTGCTGGAGACTTCGCCACCACGCCTGTTGTCTTCAGTGCCTTTTTCCGGCTTGCGCCACGCTGGGCTTGCTTATGGGCTGCGGTGGTGGCTTTAGCCCACTCATAAATCCGCTGGCGATCATAATCGTGCTCGGCTGCGAGTGCGGCACGTGCTTTTCTGACTTCTTCGATAATTTCGTTTTTCATGGCTGCTGTTGGGTTAGTGCTTCTGGCGTGCAAACGATTGGGACGTGAAGGCTGTGATAGGTGCAATACTCCATCAACTCCTTTTGATGGGAGGCATTGGCGAGGTGAGCACAGTTCCACGTCAGAAGATAGTCCATCCGATGCAGAACGGCCAAGGCGAGATGCGACGCATCAGTGGTCGCGCGTGGTGGGAGTCGGAACAACTTGATGATGTCTCCTTCAATAAGTGGCAATTCTGGTGGGATGTCCAGTTCGGGGATGCCATGCAAAAATTTCATGCGTCGCGCTGCCGCCTCCGTATCTCCACGGCCAGCCTCATCTAGCGTGAACACGGAAGTGTAAAGGCGGAACCTGCTGCGCTCGTTCTTCCACCACTCATGCGTCGTCTTCTGGTCAGCCGCAATGGATGGATGGCTGCTGGCGTGTGCTGCCAAGTAGCTGGGGATCGTGGTTTCAATGTAAACCGTCTCCATGACAGCGGACAGTAGCCCATGAAGTCAGGTCGTAAAGCCGCCAAGTTCGGTTCATGAGGTATTGATGACGGGTGCAAAAATGAGGCAAGACCCGCAAATGAGCGGCAGATAGGCCGAGTTATTGTCGGCGAGAGCAAGGCGCTAGGTATGGCGGTTCGGAATGGATCTGCGCGGAAGCGATGGACGGGTTTGCGGGAGCGACTGGCGTGATGGGTGGATGAGTAGTCCGCGTGTCCTCACGCGGTCTTTGGGTGGGGGTGGAATACACAGAGCCGCCTGAGGACAGGCGGACTACTTCTTCACACAGCCAGGCGCACTTCTACGGGCATGGCGCTGAGCTTGCGGTAAATTCGCCCCAGACTCCACTGCGGCCACCAGCGGTAGAGATAAATTTCCAACGGATGCCACATGGCTACCCAGCCGAGGATGGTGAGTCCTTCCTTGGTGAGTTCCTGCCACTGCGGGATGCGCCTGGCGATCATTTGAGCGGTGATGACACAGGCGGCGAGGAACGTGAGTCCGATGAGCAGGCTGATCCAGCCTTCGCGCATCAAGCGTCGCACTTCGCGATGACTGAGGGCTGCTTTGTATTCGAAGTAATGATGAATGGATTCAGAGACTGTTTTGGCGGCATCGCCGCCCTCGGGCGGCTGGCCCAGATGCACCAGCAGCTTCAGCGGGGTGGTGCGATGATGCTCCTGCGCCCAACTGACGATGAACTCTTCCGCGTCATGGTCGAGATCGCGCTCGTGAAACGGCGAAGGATCCATGGAGTTGAAGAGCTGGTGCAGTGTCTGCACTTTCACTTCGATCAATCCGGGATTATTGGACGACTCGGCCATGGCTGACAGCATCGGTCACGACTGGCGCAGGCGCAATCGCAATGCTGCGACCGATCAACCAAAAAAAGAAAATGGACAGGATTTACAGGATAATCAGGATTGGGAGAAAGGCACTTACAAACGTGATGCCCCTCACCCAGTTGGTGAATGTGTGCATCTTCGTAACCCCTTCCTGTTAATTTTGTTAATCCTGTCTAATTCCCGCCACTGCGTATTAAGGATCAAGTTTCCGCCACACCGCGGGCCATGACGACCTTGCCGGTGCGGACGGTTTCGATGATCTCGAATCTGGCCAAGAGATTCACGGCGGCGTCTATCTTGTCAGAATTGCCGGTGATCATGACGATGATGGACTGTTCCTGAAGATCCACGGTTTTGCCGTTGAAGTGCTCGATAATCTGGAGAATCTCGGTGCGGTTCCCGGACGTTACGTGCAGTTTCACCAGCACCATTTCCTTGACGACAGAATCCTTGTCCGTGTGCTCGAAGCAATGGATCACGTCGATCAGCTTGTTGCACTGCATGATGATCTGGTGCAGGCCCTCGGGATGACCGCTGATGCCTACGGTCATGCGCGAGTAGCGCGGATCGCGGCCCTGAGCGACAACGAGAGAGTCAATGTTGAACCCGCGCCTGCTGAACACCGCGCAAATGCGCCCGAGCACACCGGGCTTGTTGGCGACGTGCATGCTCAGGGTGTGGACGTTCATGATGTCGGGTTGCGGTGCCGGCTTGTGGTCGGTGGATGGTACCTGGCGTTCGGACATGGCGGGGGAGGGGATAAGGGAAAAGGTTTAAGGGAAAAGGACTAGCTTCCGAGCCTGGCGATTAGTGTGTTCAGCATGCGTTCAATTTCGTTGCAGAGGGCGAGAAGAGGGGGTGCGGTGGCAACGGACAGGTAGACAAGGTCGCGGGATAGCTCGATTTGTGTTTGGGTTTCAAAAAGCGATCCACGGGCGATTTGCAGAAAACGGACATAATCGGGTTTTGTGCCACGGCCGTTTCCTTCAGCGATGTTCGATGGAATCGAGACCGCTGCACGGCGAAGTTGCTGGGTTAGTCCGTAAAGTTCCTCCTTTGGAAAGCTGCGGGTTGTTTCATATATTTGTTTTACAAGGGTCATCGCCTTCTGCCAGACGCTCAAATCTCGATAATTCTTGATCTCACTCATGGCTTCTGGGCTTATCCCTTAAACCTTTTCCCTTATTCCTAGGTGCTCCCCACCGGCTTCTCCATTTTGTGCTTGGGCGGCTCCAGCAGCATGTCTTCCAGCGCGGCACCGGCGGGGATCATGGGGAAAACATTTTCGTGCTTGATGCACTCGGCTTCGATGAGGCAGGGACCGTCGTTGTAGGCCAGCGCTTGCGTGAGCACCTTCTCGATGTCCGCAGGACGGCGGATGTGCCAGCCCTTGATGCCGTAGGCCTCGGCGAGCTTCACGAAGTCGGGATTGCCCAGCAGATCCACGCCGCTCTCGCGGTTGTCGAAGAACATTTCCTGCCACTGGCGCACCATGCCGAGGTAGCTGTTGTTCAGCACGATGATCTTGAGGGGCAGCTTGAGAATCGCGGCGGTGGCGAGCTCAAACAAGGTCATCTGGAATCCGCCGTCGCCGCTGATGGAAACCACCAGATCTTTCGGGCAGCCAAGTTGCGCGCCGATGGCTGCGGGGAAGCCGAAGCCCATGGTTCCGGCGCCGCCGCTGCTGAGCCATTTGAAGCTGGCGTCGTTTTTGTAAAATTGCGCGGCCCACATCTGATGCTGGCCGACGTCGGTGCTGACGATGGCTTTGCCCTTGGTGAGCTGATACAGCTCATCAATAACCTGCTGCATGCGCAGGCCTCCCTGCTTTTTGTAAGCCAAGGGGTATTTCTTTTTGTAACCGTCGAGATGTTCGTTCCAGCCTTTGGTCTCGAGTTCAGATAGATGAGGGATGAGTTCCTGTAGGGCAGCCTTGGCGTCGCCTTTAATAAAGGCATCCGGTTTGATCATCTTGCCGGCTTCGGCCTCGTCGATGTCGAAGTGAACGATGGTCGCATTTTTGCCGAACATGGCGGGTTTGCCGATGATGCGGTCATCGAAGCGCGAACCGACGTTGATGATGCAGTCGCATTCGCAGATGGCCTTGTTGGCGTAGGCCGTGCCGTGCATGCCGATCATGCCCAGGCTGAGGCGGTGAGTCTCGGGGAAGACGCCTTTACCCAGCAGGGTGGAGGTCACGGGACAGTTCAAGGTTTCTGCCAGGCTCATTAGTTCCTTGTCGGCGCGCGCGATCATCGCGCCGTGACCGGCGAGAATGACGGGACGCTTGGCCGCCATGATGATCTTCGCGGCGTGCTGCACCGATTTTTTGTCGATCTTGAAATCTTCCTCGGGATGATAGCCCGGCAGATCCATCTCGGCATTCAGATCGCCGGTGAAAGGCCCCTGGCTCATGTCCTTGGGAATATCGATCAAGACCGGACCCGGCCGACCCGTGGTCGCGATGTGATGGGCCTCGCGAGCAAAGCGCGGGATGTCATTCGTGTTTTTGACGAGGTAGCTGTGCTTCACCACGGGCGAGGTGATGTTGAAGATGTCCGCCTCCTGAAAGGCGTCCTTGCCCAGCATCCACGAGACCGTCTGGCCGGTGATGATGATCATCGGCACCGAGTCCATGCTGGCGGTCATGATGCCGGTCACCGTGTTTCCTGCACCGGGGCCGGAGGTCACCAGGACCACCGCCGGCTTGCCGGTCGCGCGGGCATAACCATCCGCCATGTGGACCGCACCCTGTTCGTGGCGCACGAGAACGAACTTCATGTTCGTCTTCACGGTTTCCAAGGCATCAAAAATCGGCAGTGCCGCGCCGCCGGAGTAACCGAACACATATTCGATTCCGAGTTGATCGAGGGTTTTGATAAGCGCTTGGGCGCCGTCCATCTTTTCTGTGCTCATGAGATTTATTTCCTGAAGATTGCGATTTTCAGCACAAGTATTGCATACATCGTCTGAAAGACAATCTTAAATATGAAGTTTTAGGTCAAAAGATTCACAGCTTCCTAGAAATTGAATTTGAAAGTTGCCAAAAATATGGCAAGTCATCCGATTTAGAAAGACGCGCACGCTAAGTTTTTCGTTGAGCTAGACCCTCGAAATGATGTTGACGCATCACTGCATCAATGACATCATAGCATCATGCGCACCACCTTGAGTTTGGATGACGATGTCTACGCTGCCGCCACGGCAATGGCTCGCCTACAGCGCTCATCGCTGGGAAAGATTGTCTCCGATGCCTTCCGCCGATCCAACCAGCCCGCAAAAATCAAGATCAGCACCAAGAGCGATGGCCTCCCGGTCTTCAGTGTGTCCGGCGCGAAAAAAATTCACCTCACGAACAAAATGATCGCCGAGATGGAGGAGGAGGAAGACATTGAGCGCTACAAAAATATATCTGCTGGACGTTAACGTCCTCGTCGCGTTCGCGTGGGATTTTCATCCTCACCATGAGCGTGCGCGCGAGTGGTTCAAACACGAGGGCGCACAGTTCGCCACCTGTGGCGTCACGCAGGCCGGATTCCTGCGCATCACTTGCAATCCACGTGCGATGGAGCACTCGATTTCGCCTGACGATGCCCGCAATGCGCTCGTAGCGTTCACCAAGCACAAGCGCCACTGCTTTTTGGAGACGATGCCCTCGTTGCTCGATCCAGCCTTCTCCAAAATTTGGCCGCGGCTCCAGGGACACGCCCAGGTGAGTGATGCACTCCTGATTTGCACCGCCCAACACCACGGCGCTACACTTGCCACGTTCGACCAGGGCGTCAGTAATCTGAGTCCATGGCCGGGTGTGGTGGAGTTATTGGGGTAGGCTCAGGCACTAAAATTCATGACCCGCCGCCTCTGTTTCATTGTTCTGTGCTTTCTGCTCCAGCAAGCCGTCGTTGCCGCCGGATGGAATGTTGTTCTGACCAAGCTCATCGCATCTGCGCGCAGTCAGGTCGGGGTCACCGTGAGCTACGATTCGCAGTAACGGTCGCTCGACTATCCGAACGGTGATGTGCCGCTTGAGACAGGGGTCTGCACCGACGTGCTCATTCGCGCGTTGCGGGAACAGGGGATCGATCTTCAAAGAGACGTGCACGAGGACATGAAGGCGAATTTCGAGAAGTATCCGCGCCAGTGGGGTTTGAGGAAGACTTCTCTGAAAAAGTGCGTCAAGCTAAAAATGCACTGACACTTGGTAAAGAAACGCCTTGTAGCGCGTGAGCTTTCGCAGGCAAGTTTAGTCACTTGGGCATGA
>VFKE01000005.1 GCA_009885695.1 Verrucomicrobiota bacterium
ACGCCACCCCCGGCCCGCGCCCAAGTCGCCCCCGCAATAGCCAGACCGCCGCGAGCAGCGCCAGCGACCCCAGCGGGAAAAGCCACTGCCACAGCGAGCCCGCCTCCAGTTGCCACTGCGGATAAATAATACATTGATGGAACGGCCAGAGCAGTTTTCCGAGATAAAACCACGGCACACGACCCGCCACCAGCATGCGCTCCGGCCAGCTCAGATCCCACTCGGCACCCTGCGCCCCCACGTGATGCTTTTCCAACCAGGCCACAAGAAGTCCCAAGCCAATCGAGAAGGCAAAAAACGGCAGGGTCGGCAGCACATCTTCCCGCCAGCGAATGCGCCCGCGCTTCCACCAGCACAGCAGAAGTAATACCGGTGGCATGGCAAAAACCGTGATCTTTGAAAGCAGTGCGCCAACAAACAGCAGCAGAGACAGCGCATAGATCCAGCCGCGGGGTCGCGGGGTTTCTTCTTCCTTCCAGAACGAAGTGAATCGTCCGTAGGCCAGCAGAGCCGCGAGGAACAAGAACATCGAGAGCACGTTCTTGCGCTCGGTGATCCAGGCGCTGGACTCGACCATCACCGGATGCAGGGCAAAGAGCGCGCCCGTCAGCCAAGCTCCCGGCACCTCCAGCTTCCACAGCAGCCTCCACAAGAGCAGGGCGCAGGAAGCGTGGAGCAGGACGTTTTCCACGTGATAGGGCAGCGTCCACCAATGCCAGAGATGATAGTCGAGCCAGAAGGAGGTGCCGGTGAGAGGATAGTACTGCTGCAGCGCCGTGGGCTCTGTCCAGATGCGCCAGAGCCCGGAAAAATCACGCAGCAACTTCTCAACGTCGGTGGTCCAGGTGCGGTCATCGAAGACAAAATCCCCGTGCAGCGCAGGCCAGTAAGCGCCCAGTGTGGCTGCGACGATAAAAAACCCCCAGAGCCAAAGGGTCCAAGGCTGGGGAAGGGGACCGCTCGCAAGTGCTGCTGCTTGTTTGACCGGGCCAACTATCCTGGTCCGGCGGGTTTTCTTGCGACTCATGAGCGGGAAGATTAAGTCCGCTGATTGCGCCGGTCAAAAACTATGACGCTTCGCAATTCGGGCGGGAGTGTGTGACTTGCTCAGCGAGGTGCTTCTCAACCAACTCGCCCAGCTTGCCACGGGCGTCGGTGCTAACTCACCATGCCCTTCGTGTTCACCAGGCACATGGCCGGGATATTTTTGATGTCGAAGCTTGAAGAAATTTCATTTTGCCAGCCCTTGCGGTCGAAAAACTGCACCCATGTCATTCCCATGTCCGATGCTCGCGTTCTGAACGCCACCTTGCAAGCGTGCATGGTGACGCTATGATTGGCGCCGATTAGTCCCTGTGGGCACGACATACTTTGATGAATAAACCACCCGAGCCTCCACTGGAACTCAGTCGCAAATCCGTCTTTCGCCTCGTGCTGCTGGTGGTGCTGGCCACGCTGGTCGCGCTCTTTTGCAATGCACTATGGCAGTTTGCCGGGAACACCTATGACTATAAAAACCGCTTCAAGGATGTCGCGGTGGGCCAGCATCTCCTCTATTTGATCTGGAGCAACATTGAGGTACTCAAGGGCTACGGCCTGGTCGGTATCGGATTCACCATGTTCGTCTATCCGCTGGTGCTGCTCTGGCGGCGCGTTCAAACTTTCGGACGCTGGGGCGTGATCTGGCGCGCGCTGCTGCTCTGCGGGATGTTCTACGCATTTTTCATCTTCCGCCTGATGATCGAGCGGCCTTACTTCGGCGATTATTCATACTTCGACACCGCGTGGCGCAAGTTTGCGGAATGGTGTGGTCCCGTTGTGCAGCAGGTTTTTGCTTTTTTCGTGCTTTATGTGTTTCCCTGGATAGCGGCGGTGATCTGCGGCGCATTTTATCTTTGGGAAATCCGCCAGGCTTTTCTGCGCAAATCGCGTACGTTTCCCCTGGCCTTGTTCGCGCCGCTGCTGATACTCGCAGCGCTGGCAATCTCCGGCTTCGGTTTCATCAAGGAGACGCCGAAGGTGCATCCGCTGCCGGAAAAGCCCAGGCCGAAACCCAAGAACATTCTGATTCTCGCCTCCGATTCCTTCCGGGCTGACCGGCTCTCGTGCAACGGATATCCCCGGCAGACGACTCCTCAAATTGACTTGCTGGCGCAGCAGGGAGTGAACTTCCAGCGCTGCTTCACACCCATCGCGTCCACCTTGGAGAGCCTGACCACGATGTTCTCCTCGCAGTATCCTCACACGCACGGCATCGTTCACATGTTCCCGAACAAGAAGATGGTGGCGCGCGCGAATGCGAACACGCCGGCGCTGGCATCCATTCTGAAACAGCAGGGCTATGACACCGCCGTCATCGGCGACTGGTGCGCCTGCGGCTTCAACGAACTGCCGATGGGATTTGATGACGTCATCGTTTCAGATTTCGACAACTTCAAAATTTACATGAGCGAGGTGGTGTATCTCCATCACCAGATTCTTCCGTTGTTCTTTGACAACAATGTCGGCCACTGGCTCTTCCCGAAGCTGAAGTCGTTCGCCAATTACATGACCCCGGATGTCGTCACCGGCCAGGTGATTGAGCGTCTCCAGCAGAGGGAGAAGGACGAGAAACCTTTCATTATTCTCGCCTTCTATTCCTGCACGCATCTGCCATATAAAACTCCTCGTGAATACGCCGAACTCTGGGGCGATCACAATTACAAGGGCGATCACAAGCATCAACTGGCGCTGAACGTGGACGAGTTCATCGGTGACGTTGATATTGGGAAGAAATGGGAGCGTTTGCCCAAGGCCGAAGTGGCCCAGATTGTTTCGCTCTACGACGGCTGCGTGCGTTTGTTTGACGACTGTGTTGGCCAGGTGGTGCGCGCACTGGATGCCTCGGGTTTGAAGGACAACACCATCGTCATGGTCACCAGCGATCATGGCGATGATCTGTTCGAACCCAACGCCACCTTCGGTCACGGGCTGTCATTCAACGGCGGCGACCAGAGTAATCACATACCCTTCGTGATCCGGGTTCCGGGTCATGACAGGCCGGGCAGCCAGGTGAAAAAGATTGTCCGCACGCTCGATTTCGCGCCCACGCTGCTTGATCTGGTGGGGGTTCCCGCAGATCCCGGCTTTGAGGGCGTCAGCCTCACGCCCTACATGAATGACGCGAGGGCCGATCTTTCTCTCCCGTGGTTTGGCGAGACCAGCTATCTATTCTTCCGACGGAACATACCTGGCGAGGAACCCCTTCACATCCCGCCGATGGATGTGACGACGACCATCGACCCTGAATTTGATTTTCATTTTGTGCTCAAGGACAAGTATCAAGCCGACGTCCTGCGCACGAAGGAGCGCTGTCTGCGCACGGAGAGGTTCAAGCTCGTGTACACGCCGGGTGTAAAAGGCCCGATTTACCGGCTTTACGACACGGTCGAGGACAAGCATTGCGAGCATGACGTGAAGGCCAGGTTTCCGATGGTCTATGAGAAAATGAAGGCCGCTCTCACACGATGGATGGACGGGCACCAGGAAACAACCGTGAAGGAGATCTTTGCGGGCGAGGATGAGTTTGCGATCAAGCCTGGAACGCAGGGGTGAATTAATCCGCTGCTTACGCAGATTAATGCAGATGGAAATAATAAAAGCGTTGCAAACCGACAGAAGTGTCGCTCATAAGGACGTTGACAAACGAACAAAAAAGTTTCTGATCAAATAGTTCGCCCAACTTCATCCGCTGCCGTGCCTTCAACAGCCATTACAGAAGTGCATATTAACCCGGCAATAAAAAGTAGTGACTTTTTACTGGGTTAGGCTATCTTTAGCGAATGAAACAAAGAGATGCCCGCACCCTTTCCCCTCTTCAACTTGATGAGCT
>VFKE01000171.1 GCA_009885695.1 Verrucomicrobiota bacterium
GGCGCACTTGCCCGCCCGTGCGCCAGCGCCCGGCTTCCAGCCCGGCCTTCATTTCTTGGGCAGCCTGCGCCGTGAGCCGGTTGCGTGCATCAGGACCTTTGCCGCGTTCACGCTCCAACAATCGCTGCACGCCACCTTCACGAAAGGCGTTGAACCAGCGCCGGATCGTATCCAGGCAGCGTCCGCTGGCACCGGCGATCTTTTCATAAGTCAGTTCGCCCTCCAGTCCCAGGCGGATGACTTGAAGCCGTTCGCGTTTCCAGCCAGTTTGCTCTGCCTTCTCAAGCTTTGCGATCTGTCCAGAATGGCACTTAGTTAAGAGGGCTTTCCGTCTTCATACACTTGATTCTACGTTGAATTCGCGGCGAAAACAGTTCTTAACTAAGCGCCATTCCGATCTGTCCAGCCTCTTGATGTCTGTCGAGTTGTTGTCGTGGTCTTCCTATCTGTCACCCTTACCCATCCCCTCCATTACATCAACTTATTTTGCTGATTTATACGGGCAAATGGTATGAGACGTAGCCGCATCCCGTAAGAGTGCGGGAAGAAGCCACGGCAGCCAACGAAGCATGCCTATTTCCCTCGTTTTCGCTTCGCGGCTGCGCAACACGAACGCGGTTGCGATATTATTTAAACCGCTCTAAGAAAACGCTGATTTAATCGGCAGATCAGACAGCTATAAAATGAGTTGCATGGTGGAGCAAGCTGGCGGGCATGGTACGGCAATAGAGTCTTGCCCAGGCTGAATATGCGGATAAAACCGATTCACCGGCCTCAAATCCACCATGTCATCTCCCTGCTTCTTTTCTCAATTTGAAAATGAAAAACCCCGCGATAGGAACTACCGCATTTTTATGGAAATGTCTGAAAACTGAATCGGGCCGCGATGGCCACGGGCGATATGGATTGCACCAAGTTGAAAACCGGATTGCGGAAATGACTCCGGCATCTCGACAAGGCAGATTTCCTTGATGGCAAATCCACTTCCGTAGATGTCGCGAATTCTCGCCTTCGTCCATACGTGGTTGACGGTCATCAGGAACACGATGTTGTCCGCAATAATCATCGAGTGTTGCAGAAAAGCGCGTATCTGGCTCCATGGCGGATTGGTGATGATCCAGTCCACCCGCTCTTGCCATTCGAAGAAATCCGCACCGTGTTTAATTTCACACGAAAGAGCACCGGGAAGGAAGCGCAGAAAGTTGCCGTGCCCACTGCAAGGCTCCAAAATTTTCCCTTTCGGATTGAGGCTCTTCAGGATTTCGAGTGGGCATTGAAGGTTGGAAAAGTGACCTAGCGAGGCAGTGAGTGGGTATGGACATCAGTGAACAAAGTGTGCGGGAACATTACGGTCAGATTCTTGGCGTTGGAAAGCAATGGCAAGTCGAGAAAGTGGAGGTGGATCACGCTGCGCGGCGTTTGGAGGCATGGGTGCGATGGCGTCCGGGACGACGCTTGCACTGCCCGGAGTGTGATCGTGTCTGCCCCGGCTACGATCAGCTCGCGCAACGCACCTGGCGCCATCTCGACGCCTGCGGCTACACCACGTTGTTGCACGCCAGTGTGCCGCGTTGCCAGTGTTCCAAGCATGGTGTGCGCGCCGTGCAGGTGCCTTGGGCCGAGTCTGGAGGCCGTTTCACCCTGGCCTTTGAGTGCTACGTCATCGATGTGCTTGAAGTCGCGCGCAGCCTCAGCGGCGTGGCGCGCTTGCTGCGTCTGGATTGGGAGAGTGTCCACCGCATTCGCCAGCGCGCCGTGGAGCGCGGGCTGCGCAGCCGCTCGTGCGAGGATGTGCCCCATCTGGGCATGGATGAGAAGAGCTTCGGACGCGGCCATCACTATGGCACAGTGTTGAGCGATCTGGACAAGTCGTGCGTGCTTGAAGTTATCGAACACCGTCAGGAAGCATCCGTGCAACAGGCTATCGCCGCGCTGCCCGAGGCGCTGCGCCAAAGCATCCAAGCCGTGGCCATGGACATGTGGCAACCCTTCATCAAAGTGGTTGGCGAGCAACTCCCCCACGCCTGCATCGTGCATGACAAATTTCACATCATGAGCTACCTCAACACC
>VFKE01000012.1 GCA_009885695.1 Verrucomicrobiota bacterium
ACGAGGGCGTCGCTTCTACCTCGTCAGCTTCTGGCACTCAATGGCGAGAGACCATAGCGGCTTTTTTATTGCGCCCCCACTTGCTGACTCCGTTCATGCGTAAGCCCTGCTGGAGAGGCGTCTTGGTTGAACCCCTCCCCGAACTGGCGGCACAATGCAAGATCCGACGGGCCCATTCGAGCGTGGTCAACGCTGCGCTGGTGGCGCCGGACTTTCCGTCGGGAACCATTCAAATCCGTCACGCGAATCTGGTGTCAGTAGTGGAGGGCGCGTATGGTGACCAGAAGCGTGAGGAAGATCATGCGCTGATTGGACAGATGGTCCAGCGTCTGGGCGAGGTGAGGCAGTTCGATGTTCCGGCGCGCACCCTGACCTCAATTCTGGAGGAATGTGGAGCCCCGGCCAATTTTGATCTATTGTCGCTGGACGTCGAAGGCTATGAAGTGCATGCGCTGCGGGGGTTGGACATGGAAAAGTTCCAGCCCGAATATATTTGTATCGAGACCGAAGCCTTCAGTTTGATCTCTCAATTGCTGGGGGAGCGCTATGTTTTTGTCGAACAGTTAACAGTTCACGATTATCTTTTCAGGCGCAGCAGGTCGGCGGAAGATTGAATTTACCGTCCAGTCTTTGCGAAGTCGCTCACGCCTGCAAAAATTCAGCAATGCCCGTCACGACTTCATCCCGTTGTGATTCGCTGAGTTCAGCAAAAATGGGTATGCTCAAGACTTCCGTGGAGAGCTGATGTGCGACCTCGCAGCCCTGGCGGGAGGCCGCGGGCAGGGGGGCGAAACACTCCTGCCGATCCAGGGTGAGAGGATAATACACCTCGCAGCCGATGCCTTTGCTTAGGAGGTGATTCTTCAATACATCCCGCTGGCCGTGGAGCACGCGGAGGGTGAACTGGTTCCAGATGTGCTCGTTGTGCGGGTAGGCGACGGGCAGGACGAGTCGCGCATCGGAGGCGGTGAGGGCTGCGCTTTGCGCGGCGGCACATTTGCAGTGGGCGGGATCGGCTTGGACGATGCCGGGGACTTGAAGCAGGCGTTCTATGTAGTAGGCAGCGTTGGCCTGCCGGCCCTTCGTGTAGCCCGCGTAGTGCGGCAGCTTGACACGGAGTAGGGCGGACTGAAGGGCGTCGATGCGGAAATTTCCGCCGATCATCGAATGGTAATACTTCGGCTCCATGCCGTGATTTCTCAGCGCGCGAGACTTGGCGGCCAGGGTGTCGTCGTTGGTCACGACCAGGCCGCTGTCGCCCAAGCCACCGAGGTTTTTCGATGGGAAGAAACTGTAAGTGCCGAAGTCGCCGATGGTTCCACAGGCGCGCTCGCGATACGTCGCGCCGATGGCTTGTGCAGCATCCTCGATGACACGCAAGCCATGCTGGCCAGCGAGTTGCATTAGTCCATCTAAGTCCGCGCTCTGCCCGAAGAGATGCACGGGTATGATGGCTTTGGTTCGCGAGGTGATCTTGGCCGCAGCATCGTTCAAATCAATGTTGAAACAGATTGGGCAGACATCGACGAAAACAGGTGTGGCTCCCAAGCGCGAGACACAGCCAGCAGTGGCGAAGAAAGTGAACGCCGGGCACAGCACTTCGTCGCCGGGCCCGATGTCGAGCGCCATCAATGCTACAAGGATCGCGTCTGTGCCTGAGGAAACTCCGATGGCATGTTTCGCACCGACGAGTTTCGCGATTTCATCTTCGAGCGCAGTGATCTCCGGCCCTCCGATGAAGATGCCACTGCGGAAAACTCGTTGGAAGGCGGCGGTGAACTCCGCTTCGAGCGGATGGTTCTGCGCATTGACGTCAAGAAGGGGGACTGGCATTCGATGGGTCAGGCGGGCTGATGTTTGCTCATGTGTAATTCGGCCTCGGCCATTTTCAGGTCGGCGTCGACCATGATTTTGGTGAGTTCCTTGAACTTCACTTTCGGTTCCCAGCCGAGCTGCTTCTTCGCTTTGCTGGAGTCGCCGATGAGGAGTTCGACTTCCGCCGGGCGTTCATAGCGGGCGTCGTGCTTGACGTATTTTTTCCAGTCCAGGTCAAGCAATCCAAATGCTTCCTCGACGAATTCCTGGACGCTGTGGGTTTCTCCGGTGGCGACGACATAGTCATCGGGCTGGTCCTGCTGGAGCATAAGCCACATTATCTCCACGTAATCTTTGGCGTAGCCCCAGTCGCGTTTGGCATCGAGATTGCCCAGGTAAAGCACGTTTTGCATGCCGAGTTTGATTCGTGCGGCAGCGCGGGTGATTTTGCGCGTGACAAAGGTCTCGCCTCGCCGCGGTGATTCATGGTTGAACAGAATGCCGTTGCTGGCATGAAGGTTGTAGCTCTCCCGGTAGTTCACCGTGAGCCAGTAGGCAAAGACCTTGGCGCAACCGTAAGGGGAGCGTGGCCAGAAGGGTGTGGTCTCTTTTTGTGGGATCTCCTGAACTTTTCCGAACATCTCCGAAGATGAAGCCTGATAGAAGCGGACTTTCTCGACCAGACCGGTCTCGCGGATGGCTTCCAGAATGCGGAGCGTGCCGAGGCCGTCGATGTCTCCCGTGCTTTCCGGAATGTCAAAGCTGACCCGCACATGGCTCTGAGCGCCGAGGTTGTAGACTTCGTCGGGCTTCAGGTTGTAGAGCAACTTCACCAGCGCGGAGGAGTCAGTGAGATCGCCATAGTGCAGAAAAAGCCGCGCACCGTTGAGGTGCCGATCCTGATAGAGGTGATCAATGCGAGAAGTGTTGAATGTCGATGCACGGCGGATGATGCCATGAACTTCATAGCCCTTGGCGAGTAGAAGTTCGGCGAGATAAGATCCGTCCTGGCCAGTGATGCCTGTGATGAGTGCGCGTTTCATGAGAAATGGACGAAATGCATAACATCGACCCCGGCACTTCGCAGGATATTTTTCTGGGAATTGTCCTTGGTGCCGGGCCGGGACGACATGGGCGCTAACGCAAGCCCCTTCCTAGAATGGGTTGCAAATTTAATTATTTACCCTAAAATACGAAACGTATGACAACTTCACTCTTATCACCCAAATACCAAATCGTAATCCCGAAAGAGGTTCGGAAATCCTTGCGGCTCCAGCCAGGCCAGAAGCTCCAGGTTGTCGCCAAAGACGGACATGTTGAACTCCGCCCCATTTTAGTTCCTGAACAACTCATCGGATATCTCAAAGGGGCCAAGCCGCTGGTCTTTGAGCGGGAAGCAGACCGGTTGATTTAATTCAGCGACTTATGAGCAAACATATTCTCGACTCCAGTGCTTGGATTGAATGCCTCGACGACGGTCCGAATACCCGGCATTTCGGTCCCATTCTCTTGAAGTCACCGGGTCTCGTGATGCCCGCCATCGTGATCACCGAGGTGCGCAAGGTCGTGTTGAAACAACGCACTCTCCAAGAGGCGGACGCAGTAACTCAAGCCATGTCTTGCTGTGAAATTGTTCCCATTGACGAAACCATCGCCGCTGCCGCCGCGGACCTTTTTATCGCTCACAAACTCCCCCTCGCGGACTCTCTAATCTATGCCGTGGCGCTTGCTCACAACGCTACCCTCTGGACCCAAGACGATGATTTCAAAAATCTCCCCCAAGTCCGCTATTTTCCCAAGCTAAAATCAAAAGCCAAGCCATGAACCACGGCATCAAACCCTAAGTCCTCGGTAAACAGTTTTTGTGCCGCATCCCGCAGCGATGCCTCACCGATGAAGTGGTCCGCTAGCACGGTGGCATCAATGGCAATCATAAGGGTGCTGATCGAGTCTCGAAGTTGCGCGCGATGAACGTTACATCCGCCCTTCTTCAATCGCCGCGTCTATCTGCTCCGCCGTCAGGAAACTCGTCATTCCCTGGCGCAGCTTGTCAGTCTCTGCGATCACGCTGGCGATCACTTCCGCGCGGCTCAACTCCTTTGGCAATGCCTGCGCAAACACCGCCACCGCCTCATCATTCACACTGCGCTGATGCATGCGCGCCAGTCGTGTCAGCATGGCGTGGAGAGTATCCGGGGGGGTGTGCAAAGTGAGCGTGGCCATGACGCCAGCTTCTGGCACTCAATGGCGAGAGACCATAGCGGCTTTTTTATAACGACCCCACTTGCTGACTCCGTTCATGCGTAAGCCCTGCACCTCCCCTTTGACTCCGCCTCTCCCATGTGGTCGCCGCCCGCGAGGGCGGCGCGGATTGAAACTGAAGTTTGTGACTCTTGCCAACAATGGAAGGTTTAGTGTGACGGAGCTCTGTGAGGAGTTTGGGATCAGTCGCAAAATGGCCGCAAGTGTCTGGTGCTTCATGCCCAAGGAGGGGCAGTGTGGTTGGCCGATGCCAGCCGTGCTCCGCGCAGTGTGAAAAAAACATCTTGCAAGCAGCATGATTTTTGCCAAGGTGCTCACCCGTCTATCCCTTGTAGGGCGGCAATTTTACACAACACGCGCCATGAGCATCATCACCAAAATCGAGCACGAACAACTTAGGAAGAATATCCCCGCTTTCTGGGTGGGGGATACTGTGAAAGTTCACACGCGTGTCATCGAAGGCGAGAAAGAGCGTATTCAGATTTTCGCCGGCATCGTCATCGCCTACCAAGGCAACAGCTCAAACAAGGCTTTTACCGTCCGCAAGATTTCCTACGGCGAAGGTGTCGAACGCGTGTTCCCGATGCACACTCCGCGCATCGCGAAAATCGAAGTCGTCAAAAAAGGCCGCGTCCGGCGTGCCCGCCTTCATTATCTGCGTGATCGCGTTGGCCGTGAGGCGGTGAACGTGAATGAAGTCCGCAAAGAGCAGGCTGCTAACCAGCCGGTTGAAGCCTGAACAGGCTCACGCGGTGACGGTGGAGTTCCTGCCTGAATCGGTGAAGGCGCAAATCGAGCGGTCGGAGTTCCAGATCAAGGCGCGAAACTTCCCGTCGATGATCTCGCGGGAGAACTGGCTTTGAAGTTTGACGAGGTTTAGCACCCGTTCCACTTCGCGCGCACCCAGGCTGGAATCCTCGATCATGGTCTGCGCCCGGGATACGGTCGCGCTCAAGACAAAAATCTCGGTGGCGATGTCCACTAAGCGGCCCAGGACGAGCTGCTCGCGTTCAAGCTTGGGCCCGAACCAGGTCATGGCATGGAAGATGGCGCGAGCCAGCCGGCGGCTCTGCCGCGCCACGCGTCGCATCTCGTGGGTCAGCGCGGGGTGTAGATTCGCAATGGCATGTCCGGGTATCACTGGAAGCCATTTTCGCGGATACCACAGCACGTAGTGACGCACTGCTTTCAGCGCGGCTGATACGCGCTCCCTGAGCGGCAGCCTTGAATTGAACATGGCCGCGCCGAGCTTCAGGTGCGGATCAAGTATCTCACGCGCGATGAAGAGGCGCATGATTTCGCTGCTGCCTTCAAAGATGGTGTTGATGCGCGCATCACGGAAGAAGCGCTCCACCGGCTCGGGTTTTTCTTCTCTGTCGGCCTGGCTCTGCGCGGTTTCATAGCCGCGTCCGCCGCGAATTTGCATGGTGTTGTCCATGATCTCCCACGAGCGTTCCGTTCCCCACAATTTCGCCATCGCGGCTTCCAATCGAACATCGGCATTCTTGTCGCGATCCACCAGGGCACTGACGTAAAGGGTCACGGCTTCCATGGCGAACGTGTTCGCGGACATGCGCGCCAGTTTTTCGGCGATCGCCCCATGCCGCCCGATGGGTTGGCCCCATTGCACGCGCGAGCTTGTCCATTGCATGCAGATGTCGAGACAGCGCTTCGCCAGTCCGGTGCAGGCCGCGGGAAGTGTGATCCGTCCGGTGTTCAGCGTGGCCAGCGCGACCTTTAGACCGCGTCCTTCGCCGCCGATGATATTCGTCTTGGGCACGCGCACATCCCGAAAGCGGATGACTCCGTTGTAAAGCGCGCGCAAGCCCATGAAATGACAGCGGCGGACGATCTCTACCCCAGGCATGCTGGTCTCCACGATAAAGGCCGATGTGGCGTGGGGATTCTTCACCGTGGCGGTGCGGGCCATGACCACGATGACGCCCGCGCGGGTTCCGTTGGTACACCAGAGTTTCTCGCCATTGATGATAAAATCGTCGCCGTCCGCTATCGCGCTGGTCTTCATCCGTGCGGGGTCCGATCCCACGTCAGGTTCTGTCAGGGCGAAGGCGCTGATTTCACCGGCGGCGCAGCGTGGCAGGAAACGGGCTTTCTGTTCCTCGGTGCCGAACAGCATCAAGGGCTGGGGCAGACCGATGGACTGGTGCGCCGAGAGCAGCGCCGTGATGTTACCGCAGAATCCGCCGAGCAACATCGCGGTGCGCGAATAATTCGTTTGCGAAAGTCCCAGTCCGCCGTGCTTGACGGGAATCTTGATGCCGAAGGCACCCAACTTCCGCAGTCCGTCGAGCACTGCATCTGGAATTTCGCCGTCGCGGTCGATGGCATCAGGATCGGCTTGATCGTCGAGAAACTTTTTTACACGGACGATGAAGGCGTCACCCTGATCCCTGTCCTCGATGCTCTGCGCGGGGAAGGGCAGCAACCGTGAGAAGTCCGGCGCGCCGTCGAGCATGGTGGCTGCGAAGCCGGTGTTGCGCGGACGATCCTCCCGCGCTGCTTCGGTCATTTCGAGTGCCGCGCGCTGGCCTGCGGACATGCGTGAGGTATCAAGGACGACTTTTGCACCTGGGGGAGTTTCGGTAATTTTCATGGTGTGATGCTGTGATTGAATTAATCGAAAAGTTTTTTGAATGGAGGGAAGCCGGAGCCGAGCAACATGGCGAGTTCGATATCGGCGGCCGAGCTGGCCACCTTTTCATCCAGGCAGCGCTGCGCTTCGTCGCGCATGAGTCCGGTGAGACGTGTGACGATCGCTGCGCGCTCAGGCTCGCGGAAGGCGGGCGTGAGATGCTTTAGCAGGGCTGGATTCGGCGATGCTACAGCTTTGTTGTGAAGATAGAATCCCTGGCCGTTTTTGCGGCCCAGCATTCCGGCGGCGGTCAGCGTCGCGAGCAGATGAGTTTTGGGCAAGCGGCCGGGGAAAGCCCGGCTCATGGTTGCTGCCACATGCTGGGCCACATCAAATCCGATTTCGTCCAGCAACCGCAACGGTCCCATCGGCATTCCGAATTCGGTCATGGTATCATCGATGCGCCAGGGGTCGTGCATTGTTTCCGCCAGCGACACGGCGCCGATCAAATAGGGCATGAGAATGCGGTTGACCACGAATCCAGGACTGTCCTGCACCAGTACGGGCGTCTTGCCGATCCCCTGGACAAAGCGCATCGCGGTGGCCGTCGTCTCGGGTGAGGTGCGAGCGTGGGTTACGATTTCCACCAATGGCATAACGTGAGCCGGGTTGAAAAAGTGCAGGCCGAGAACTTGCTCCGGATGGGGAACGGCCGCAGCCATTTCCGCGACTGACAAGGCAGAGGTGTTGGTGGCGAGAATGGTTTGCGGGCCGGTGCGCGAGGCGAGATCGGCGAGCAGATTTTTTTTGGCTTCCATCTCCTCGATCACTGCCTCGATCACCAGATCCATTCTTTGAAGCGGCACCTTGGCATGAGCTGGTGCGATGCGATCCCGAACTTCGCGCGCTTCTTTGCGTGACAACGCGCGCCGATTGATGCCATCCGCGAGAAAACCCTCGATGCGGCTCAAGCCGCGCGCGACCAGTTCAGGAGTTGCGTCCGTGAGGATGACGCGCACGCCTTTGGTTGCCAGGGCATAGGCGATCCCGCTGCCCATCACTCCGGCGCCGATGACGGCCGCGTTGACAACAGGTCGCGCAGTGACATTGGCCAGCGCGGCTGGAAGTTTGTGGGATGCAGACTCCTTGCGAAGAAAGGTGCCGATGAAGCTTCGAGTCATGGTAGAACCGGCGAGTGTGGTGATGGCTTCCTGTTCGAGCGCGAGTGACTTCTCGAAGGACCGCGAAGCGCCGCGTGTCACGACATCCACTGCGACGGCTGGCGCGGCGATCGTGGACTTCATCCAGGGGAATTTTGCGAATAACATGGCTTTAGCCCTGAAGCGAATCACTTGTGGCAGCGGCCATAGTTGGGTGAAATGAAAATGATGATGTCGCGCACTCGTCGCCCGCAGGGCGAATTTTTTCGCCAGCGAATCCAGATGTTCTCGCGCAGTCACTTCGTGGATGAGACCGGCCCGCTTTGCTTCAGCAGCCTTCATCGTTTTCCCTCGCACAATTAGATCGAGCGCGCGCGGCAGTCCGATCATGCGTGGCAACCGGGTGCTGCCGCCCCAGCCAGGGATCAGTCCGAGCTGGGTTTCCGGCAGTCCGATTCTGGTAAATTCGCTGTCAGTGGCAACTCGCCAGTCGCAGGCGAGAGCCATCTCGAATCCGCCGCCAACGCAGGCGCCGTGAATCGCGGCGACTTTTGGGATGCGCAGAGTCTCCAGATGCGTGAACACATCCTGTCCGAGCACGAGAAGCTCCTTCATCCGGATTGGCGCGAGTGTTTGCACCGCATGCAAATCCGCGCCCGCGATATAGATTCGCTCTTTTGCACTGCGGATGACAAGAGCGCGAACGGAACTGTCGCGATGGAGATCTTCGATGTGACAGTCGAGCTCATCCAGCGTGTCGAAGTTCCAGACATTCGCGGCGGCATCCGGCGTGTCGAAGGTCAGCCAGCAGATGCCGTCGGCGTCGATTTCCTTGGTGAAGCAGCGGTGAGCGTTGTGCGGCCCATGTTTGCGGGGCGACCAGGGGACGAATGAATCTTCCTCCGGGTTTTCCGTGGGGTCGAGGATGATGGCATTCATGGCTGAATTCATTAATTGGTTTCAAGACAGACAGCGCCGCCCTGGCCGCCGCCGATGCAAAGGGAGACCACGGCGCGTTGCTGTTTGTTTCTCCGAAGTTGCAGCAACGCGGTGAGCACGAGGCGCGCGCCACTGGCACCGACCGGATGCCCGAGCGCGATGGCACCGCCCTGCGGATTGAGCCGCGCATGGTCCAGTTCGCCCAGCGGGGCGTCCAGACCCGCGCGCCGGGCGCTGGCGGGATCCTTGAGGCATTTCAATACGGCGAGCACCTGTGCAGCGAAAGCTTCATTGATCTCCACGATGTCGGCATCATCGAGCTTCCAACTCGCGGCGCGGAGCGCTTCTGAAATGGCGGTGACGGGTCCAAGTCCCATGCGCGCCGGATCGCATCCGGTCCACGCTTGACTCACCAGTCTGCCCAGTGGTTCGAGACCGAGCGACTCCGCCCTGCGCTCGCTGCAAACGAGCAGCGCAACCGCGCCATCGCTCACCTGTGACGAATTTCCGGCGGTCACGCTGCCCATGAGCGGGTCGAAAATCGGCTGCAACCTGGCAAGTTTTTCGAGTGACGAATCCGCGCGCAGTCCATTGTCCTCGGTGATGGCCTTCACATCCCGGCCAGTGGTGTAGACCGGTGTGATTTCTTCCGTGATCGCAGCGCGGCTGCCGAGGGCCAGAAGATGGGAGCGCACGGCGAAAGCATCCTGCGCGTCGCGGGAAACTCGGTATTCACGGGCCAGCAGTTCCGCTGTTTCCCCCATGTTGAGCGCGGCCACGGGATCGGTGAGGCCGAGTTTGAGTGTGATCACCGGCATGAGATCCTGGAGTCGGAAGGCGGAGAGCGCCCTGGCTTTTGAGAACACGCCGCGGGCGCGGGAAAGCATGGCAAATTTCAATGCGGCCTCATGACGGAATTGAAACGGCATCTGCGACATGCTCTCCACGCCGCCGACCATAAAAACTTCGCCCTGACCGGCTGCGAGTTTTTCATACGCCGTCGTCATCGCCTGAAGTCCGGAGGCGCAGTTGCGTTGCACGGTCATGGCGGGGCGCTCCTTGGGGATTCCGGAGCGCAGAGCGATGATGCGGGCGATGTTTGGCGCGTTGGCCGGTTGTGAGACGCAGCCGAAGATGGTTTCGTCCACCAGCGCCGGATCAAGGCCCGTTTTGATCAGCAGGCCTGTGACCGCCGCACGTCCCAATTCGACGGCATCAAGGCCGGCGAGCGCGGTGCCCGCGCGGCAGAACGGGGTGCGAACGCCGGCGACGATTACAAGATGTTCCTTCGGGTTCATGCGAGTGCGGGTTGTTCCGGGTTGGACACCGCGGTGGGCGGTGATGGCTGGGCGGTTTTTGCGCGACGATCAGCAATTTTTTCCTCCTTGAGCAGGCGTCCGATGCCGAGCCGCTCCCGCATTTCCGGCAGGGAATGGAAGAAGATGGCATTCGGCCTCAGTTCGGTAGCCTCATGGAAACGGCGCGCGATTTGTTCCCGGATCAAGCCTTCACTGACTCCAGACTCTGCCGTGATGTGGAGAAACACCTCATCAGTTTCCAGTGGATCATCATGACGTTTGCGCAGTTCGATCTGCCAGGCGGTGACATTTTTCTGATCGTCGAGCAGATGCTCCAGTACATTGAAATCCACCAAGGTTCCCTTGAGCTTGTCGAGATTGAGCACGCGACGCTCGCTGACACGCGCGATGGGTCCGATCAGCCGTGGGCAACTCCGTCCACAATGCGGACAGGCGTCCCAGGTCAGTCCGCGCTCTGCGAGGTCTCCGGTGCGATAGCGTAAGACCACCGTGCCGCGGGCGTCGAGAGGTGTGAACACAATCTCGCCAGGCGCGCCCGGCGGCACGGGGTCTCCCGTTAGGGGATTGATGATCTCGACCAACGCGAGGTCGGGAGATAAATGAAAGCCGCTGGCACCTTCGTGCGGCATGGTGGGGCATTCGGGGAAGGCCATCTTGGCCTCGGTAAAGGCGTAGGTGCTGATGATGTGGACGCCGAGCGAACCCAATTGCGAACACAGCGAGCGGAGTTTGCTGCGCAGCCCCGGAGGAACCTTTTCTCCGCCCAGCACCACGCGCTTGATGTCGGGCCATTCGCGTTTCTCCGCGACGGCCTGTTGCAGGATGTGATAGATGAAGGTGGGCATGCCGATGATGACATCCGGGCGCGTGCGTTCGATCATCGTGATGTTGCCGTCGGTTCCGAGTGATTTTCCACCGCCCGTGGAGAGCATGAATGTGCCGAAACCAAGCCCGGCATAGTGCGCCTGCCAGAAGCCGAGATGCGGTGCATAGGGAAACAGATTCACATGCCGGTAGGCGCGATCTGAACGTCCGACTTCCATCAATCGGCGTCCTGTGATCTCAAGATTTGCCAGATCATGCTTCGTGTAGAGGAACGGAACGGGCTCGCTGCTGCGCCCCGTGGTGCTGGTGAGCAGGATCGGGCGGAACTCGGCCTCAAGTTGTTCGTGCGCATGGGCTCGACCGTGCAGCAACGCGTCGAAGATCACCCGCGGCTCGCGCTTGAGCACGTGCTGACTGGGTTGCAGCACGAAATCACGCAGACGCTCGCGAGATACGGTGAGATCAGACTTGTCCGTGAAGGGCACGCGGTTCCAATCGCTCCACGTGCGGAGGTCATCGGGCCGGATGCCGTGTTCGTCGAATACGCGGCGGTAGTGTCCGGAGAAGGGAAGGACGCGGCGTTTCAAGAACTCGCGGAGGCGGCGAAGTTGCCAGGTCTCCCAGAATTCAGGTTTGGCCGCATCCCACAGCGGGGATGAGAGGAGAGTTTTCATGGTTGGAAGTTCTGCCTTTCTTAATAGGAGCCATCAGCGCGCGGATAAGAGGTAATGCCTCCTCGGTCGCGTGGCGGCCGGCTTCGATGTAGCGGTTGAAGTTGTGGAAATCGTGCCATTTTGACTCGCCAAAAAACGGGTGGATCAGGACGTCTGCGATGGCGGACTCTTCGGTCATGAGGCGGACCTGCGCGGTGGTGAGGCAGCGCTTGAACGTGTCGAGCACGTTTCCGTACGCGAAGAGGTTCACCTTTTGCATGACGGCGTCCCAAGTGCGGCCCAGCACTGTTTCCGGTGCCTCTGGCGGCATGGGAAAGGATTTGAGTCGGCAGGAGGCGATATCATTGGCGGTGGGCATGACATTGACGGCGATGATGTAATCGAGGTTTGTCAGTTTTTTCAGCAAGCTAACAGGCAGCGGCTGTGCGGCACCGCCATCGACATAGTGACTGCCGTTTAACGGCACCGGGGCGCAGATGCCTGGAATGGCGCAACTGGCATGAACTGCGGCCGCAACGGGGGTGTCCGCAGGCAGCACCTCGCTGGACACAGTGTCGAGATTCGTGGCCACGATGAACATCTTCCGGTGCAGTTGCGCGAGCGTCATGTCGCCGAGCGTCCGCTCGAGGTGTTTGCGGACCTTGTCTCCGCGAAGAAAACCCTTGGTGGGAAGCAGTGCCGGATCAATCAGCCGCAGCAGGGTGCGGCGATCTTTCATCTCGGCGGCGAGATCGGCGAGGCCTTTTCCGTTGATCCCGGCCGCCCAGAGCGCGCCCACATAAGCCCCCATGCTGCTGCCGATGATGGCGGCGATGGGGATGCCGGCATTCTCCAGAACCTGAATGGCCCCAACGTGGGCCAGTCCACGGGCTCCGCCACAGGAGAGAACCAACCCGATGCGTGGTGGCGCGGCCACATCAGAACTGCCATCCACGAAACGATGGAGCCATGAATCGACAGCCAGCCATGGGAGGCAGAATTTGTTGGAGGGTAAGCGCATGGCGTTGTGGAGTGGTTGTAGGGTTAGACAGAATTGTAGAAAATTGATTCAAATGTAGGGAAACTAATGACGGACGTCCTTGTTCGAATGGTTTTATGAGTTTCCAAGAGGGTTGAATTCTTGCTGGTGCGATAATTGTCTTTTTATGCGACGCGTCATTGCGCCGTGTGGCGCTATGAGGTCTTGTTATATCGTCCGTCCTTCTACTGCGGGGCGACAGAATCTGACACGTCAGCACACTGACAAATGAATTGCAGACGGCAGCGTCCGCTCTACTAAACAGCCATGCAAAGCCTCTGGAACGACACTGAAGCCGCCACATTCGGAACCGACCTGCTGGGACAGCGCGTCTATACTTCGCGCCTGCTCGGACGCAATCCGGCACTGGTGCTGCACGGCGGCGGCAACACCTCGGTCAAGATTTTAGAGAAGGACTTCTTCGGTGAACCGGTTGACCTTTGCTATGTGAAGGGATCGGGCTGGGATCTGGCCACCATCGAGCGCGAAGGCTTTTCTCCGGTGCGCATGAGCGCCCTGATGAAGATGGCGGAACTGCCGACGATGTCGGATGCCGACATGGTCTTGCAGCAGCGTGCTGCGATGACCAATCCGAATGCGCCTGCTGCATCAATCGAAGCGATCTTGCACGCTATCCTGCCCTTCAAGTTTGTCGATCATTCCCACGCAAACGCGATTTCCGCGCTTACTTGCAGCATGGACGGCGGGAAGCGCGTGGTCGAGTGCTTCGGCAAGCGCGTTCTGGTGCTGCCTTATGTCATGCCAGGCTTCGTGCTGGCGAAGCAAGTTCACGAAGTCCTGAAGAAGCGCGATCTCCGCGCAGAGAATATCGAAGGCATCGTGCTGCTGAAGCACGGCCTGTTTACCTTCGCGGATGATGCTCGGACGAGCTATGAGAAGCACATCGAGCTGGTGACGATGGCGGAGGCATGGCTTCAGAATCGTAACAAGGGCGTCTCGCCATTGTCATATGATGAGTCAAGGGCGGGACGCCCTTGTTACGAAGACCTCCTCAATCTCGCCAAACTCCGCCGCGCAGTGAGCGCCAAGCGCGGCTTTGCGCAGATCGCGCGCTTGCTCGATGAACCGGATCAGGTCGCGTATGCCACCAGCATCGGCACGGCCGGTACTCTTGGACCGCTGACGCCCGATCACAGCATCCGCACCAAGCGTTCACCGGCGGTCATCGGCGACGACATCGCAGCCAGCGTGCAGAAGTTTGCCGACGACTACGTGGCCTATTTTAAAAGGAACAGCGGGCAGGCTGCCCACTACACGATGCTCGATCCCGCGCCGCGCTTTGCCTTGTGGGCCGGGAAGGGGATTGTGAGTTTTGGCGACTCCTTGAAGGACGCGAACATCGTGGCTGACATCGCGACGCATACGGCGGCAACCATTTCCCAGGTGGGTGACGCATGGTCACCGCTGCCGGAGAAGGATATTTTTGAAATCGAATATTGGGAGCTGGAGCAGGCCAAACTGTGCAAAGGTCCATCGCGCAAGGTTCATCAGGGCAAGGTCGCGCTGGTCACCGGATGCGCTGCGGGCATCGGCTTTGCCATTGCGGAGTCACTTGCGGAGCAGGGGGCGCAGGTGGTTGGACTCGACATTGACAAGGACATCCCGGAGATCATGAAGAAGATCGGGGCCATCGGCATCGTGGTGAACCTCACCGAAGACCAGCCCGTCACGGACGCGATCAGCTTTGCTGTGCGCGAGTTCGGCGGCATCGACATCGTGGTGTCGAACGCCGGCATCTTTCCGAAGAACGACCACCTCGACGTGATGGCGCAGACCGACTGGGATCGCACGATCATGATCAATCTCACGAGCCATCAGAAGCTCATGAGCAAGGTGATCCCGTTCGTGAAGCAGGGCATTGATGCCAGCATTATCTTCGTCGGCAGCCGCAACTTTAAGGCGCCCGGCCCCGGTGCCAGCGCCTACTCCTGCTCCAAGGCCGCGCTCACCCAGCTCTGCCGCGTGGCCGCGCTGGAACTCGCGCCCGACAAGATTCGCGTGAACATCGTGCATCCCGACGCTGTGTTCGACACCAAGCTTTGGACGCCTGATGCCCTGCAAAAAAGCGCCGCTCGCTATGGCATGACGGTTGAAGAATACAAGACGAAGAACCTCATGAAGGTCGAGATCAAATCGAAAGACATCGGCAATATGGTATCGGCCATGGCCTCGCCCCTGTTTGCCAAAGTCACCGGCGCCCAGATCCCCGTGGATGGCGGCAATGACCGGGTGATCTGAGGTTGCATCGCCTGCTGGTTTGCGCTAACGGCTCCACTTGAAAATTTCACGTTACGAGACATGAGAATAGCCCTCGATGCTATGGGTGGCGACTTCGCCCCTCAGAATCCCATCGGCGGCCTCAAGCTTGCGCTCGCGGAACTGCCCCAGATGGAGCGCGTCTTTGTGGTCGGGAAGCCGGAAGTCATCCAGCAGGAAATGGACCGGCAGGGCCTGTCCGATCCGCGGATTGAAATCGTCGCGGCCAGCCAGGTTGTTGAAATGTCCGACAGCGGACTGGACGCGGTTCGTCGGAAGAAGGACAGTTCCATCAGCCGCGCGGTTGATCTGATCAAGGAGAAGAAGGCAGATGCCGTTGTCAGCGCAGGGCACACCGGGGCCGCAGTCACGGCTTCACTGATCAAACTGCGCACGCTGCCAGGAGTTGATCGGCCGGCCATTGCGGCCATCATGCCTTCTGTTACAAAATTCTGGTTGCTGATCGATGCCGGGGCCAATCCGGACAGCGAGCCGCAGCACCTCGTGCAGAACGCGATCATGGGCTCTGCCTATGCGCGGCATGTGCTGGGCCGGAAGAATCCGCAAGTGGGGCTGATGTCGAACGGAACCGAGGAGGACAAGGGCAATGCGCTGTGCAAGGAAGCGGGAAAACTTCTTCGCCGCACCGAGGGCATCCATTACATGGGCAACGTCGAGGGTCACGACCTCTGGGACACGCCGCCGGACGTCGTGGTCTGTGATGGCTTTACTGGTAATATTTTGCTCAAGACCAGCGAGGGGATTGCGCATGCCATCTTCAGCATGATGAAGACGGAGATCATGTCCTCTGCGCGCACGAAGCTTGGCGGACTGCTGGCGAGACCGGCCTTTAAACGTGTTCATACGAAAACCAACGCGGACGAATACGGCGGGATGCCGCTGTTGGGACTGAACGGGATCACGATCATCGCCCATGGCGGGGCATCGTCCTATGCCATGAAGAACGCGCTCCGCTCCGCATGCGAGACCATTTCCCATGAAGTAAACCCGCACATTGAAGAGTCGATGCGGAAGCACGCCCTGATGCATGTTTAAGGATGTGCGAATTTGAAACCTGAAACACAAACCCAACTTTGAAAAAGAAAGAGATCAGCACCAAAGCCTGCACCTGCAGCATCATCGGCACCGGGAGCCACATGCCAGAGCGCGTGATGACGAACGATGATCTGGCGAAAATCGTGGATACCTCCGATGAATGGATCACAACCCGGACCGGAATCAGGTCGCGGAGAATTGCCGCTGAAGGGGAGGCGACAAGCGATCTGGCTTCTGCCGCAGCGCGCAATGCGCTGGAGATGGCCGGGGTGAAACCGGATGAGCTTGATCTGATTATCGTTGCCACGGTGACGCCGGACATGTTTTTTCCCTCCACCGCCTGCGTCGTGCAGAAAAAGATCGGGGCGAAGAATGCGGTGGGCTTCGATATCAGCGCGGCGTGCTCGGGCTTTCTTTTTGCTCTGCAAACGGCGCGTCATTACTTGAACGGCGGCCCGCGAAAAACTGCGCTCGTCATCGGCGCGGAGAAATTGAGCAGTCTGATCAACTGGCAGGACCGCAACACCTGCGTGCTTTTTGGCGACGGCGCTGGCGCTGTTGTCTTGCGCTCCGACGATTCGGGAGTCGTCCAGGGCCAGGTGCTTTCCAGCGTCATGGGGAGCGACGGGAGTCAGACTGATTTATTGAAAGTGCCCGGTGGCGGGTCCTTCCTGCCGGTGACGCCGGAAAATGTGGCCTCAAGGCCAAACACGATTCACATGGAGGGTCGGGAGACTTTCAAACACGCCGTGACACGAATGTGTCAGGCGAGCGAACAGGCGCTTAAGGATGCGGGTCTAACCACAGACGACGTGACGCTGGTGATACCTCATCAGGCGAACGCGCGCATCCTCGCCGTGATGGCCGATCGACTTGGTATTGCTGCGGAGCGTATGTTCATTAATTTGGACAAATACGGGAACACCAGCGCGGCAACCATTCCTGTAGCACTGGATGAGGCAAACCGCGGCGGTCTGATCAAGCGGGGCGATGTGCTGCTGCTAGTAGCGTTTGGCGGCGGACTTACCTGGGCGAGCGCCGTCATCCGCTGGTGAGCGGAATGATGGCACCCGGTTGGTGTCAGCGCCGGTTCTTTTGGCGCATCCGCATCCAAGTGGGCACGTCCAGATCCTCGCCTTCGATGATGGTCTTGTCCGTGCCTTTGAAGCGGGCGATCTCATTCTGATGAAGGTTGAGCGTGGGTTGCAACATGGAGTCGGCTGATCCGCCGGCTGCGGCGAGCGCTGGCTCTTTCCTGGGCGCGGGTGAGTGCGGCAGCAGTTCGTGGGCGGGTTCAAGATCCTCCCCGGGTTCATGCTGCGGTGGCGGAGTGTGCGTGGCCTTCGACTGCACACGGGGGCGGGTGGCAGGCTGGGGGAAGACCACAGAGGCGGGGAGCGGGGCATCCACTTCTTCTTCGGCAGGGTCCGTTTCATCTTCGATGACGGAGAAGATGGATGTCTTGATCAATGCCGGTGGTTCCTCCTCTTTTGCAAGTGCTGCTGGTGGCAGCGGAGCCTTGGCCAGCGGCAGCGGCTTTTCCAGAGGTGCATCTTCCGGCGCGACTTCAGGCTTCAAGGCTGTGTGCTGGGCAGGCACAGATTTCTGCCGGGTGATGACCGGTGCTGGAACGGGTTCGAGATGATCTTGGGATGCGGCTGCCGGGGATTCTTCATGCCGGGGCTTGGAGGAACGTCCGTTCGAGCTGTTCGCCATCGGGAGTTCCATTTCATCATGCCGATGCTCGTGGGTGACGATTTTGGCCCGGGTGACGGGGGCGTGTTTTGCTTCGTCTGCGGCGACAGGTTGCTCAACGGGTTCAACGGTCACCGGCTTGATTTCGCAGGCCATTTCATGAGCGCTGAGGGAGCTGAGCAGGGTGAGCGCGAGGCTGTCACCGAGTTTGGCGTCAACGGAGATGCCGAAGAGAATCTGGGTTTGATCCGGGACGTGTTTGCCGAGTTGTTTCATCAGGCTCTCGACTTCGGTGAGCGTCAGAGTATCGCCGCCGGCGACATGGACGATGAGGTTTTTCGACTGCTGGAGCAGCTGGCCCTGATGGATGAGCGGGCTTTTGAGCGCTTTCTTGAGCGCCTCCGGCACGCGGTTGGTGCCGCGGGCTTCTCCGAATCCGAAGAGGCAGCGGGCGTTGGGGCTGCGCAGCGCGGTCATGAGGTCCGAAAGCCCGAGGCGGACAAGTCCGGGCTGGATGACCATGGAAGTGATGGCGCGCACGCTGTGGCCGATGATTTGATCGGCTTGCGAGAAGGCTTTCTGGATGCCTTCACGCGGGAGCACCAGTTCGCCCATGCGATTATTTTCAAAAAGAATCAGCGCGTCGGCGCTGGACTGAAGCTGCTCCAGGGCCATTTCCGCCTGCACGAGGCGGCGGCGGCCTTCAAATGAGAACGGTGTGGTGGCAAAAATAAAGACCAGAGCGCCGCAATCTTTCGCGATTTGTGCGACGACAGGAACCGCACCGGAGCCGGTTCCACCACCGAGGCCCGCGCAGATAAAAACCATTTCGTGTCCTTGAATCAGGGAGCGGATGCTTTCGGCTGAACCTTCGGCGGCGCTGCGACCGAGTTCCGGATCGCCACCGGATCCGATGCCGCGCATGATGTCGGTCCCTAGCTGGAGCTTGTGTTGCGTCATCGCATGGCTGAGCACGCGCACATCGGTGTGCATCCCGATGAGCCTGGCATCTACGATGCGGTCCAGCGCAATGCGGTCGAGCACGTTCAGTCCCGCACCGCCGATTCCGACGACGCAAATTTTGACGGGCGCGGAAACAACGTGCTCACGATCCTGGGTGCGGTCATATTCTACCATGGCGTTGGGGTGGGTTGAGGTTGGGTTAGTTTGATGGTTTGTTGATTAAAAGCCAAGAAGCAAATTGAGAAAATCTGCACGGATTTTTTTAAAAAATTACAGGGTCCAGCTGCCAAAAACATCGGCCATGCGGCGGCCGAGCTTGGCCAGCGGTGAGAGCCATGGCTTCTCGGCATCCATGAGCTGTGCGTAGCGAATCAATCCGATGGGCGCGGAGTAGCAGGGGTTCTCGTAGGATGCGGCTGAACCGCCCGCAGCGGAAGCGGTGCCGCTGCGGGTGACCCGCACGCCGAAGACATCGCGCGCAAGATGATCGATGCCGCGCATCAGGCTGACGCCACCGGTGAGATAGACTCCGGCACCGAGCATGCCCATGTATTCGCTGCAGCGCAGCCGGATCTGTTCAAGAATCTCCCGGGTGCGCATGTGAATGACCTCGTTTAATAGGCCGCGCTCGACTTCTCCGACGCACATGCCGTTTTCATCTTCGATCTTGATCATGTCACCCGGCGGCACGTCATCATAGATCACGGAGCCTTCCTCGACCTTGATTCGTTCCGCGCGTCCATGCTGGATCTGAAAACAGAGGGAGATGTCATTGGTGATATGGTCGCCACCAAGGGGAATGCTCCCGGAGGCGGTGAGCATGCCTTCAGCATAAAGAACATAGTCCGCTGTACCGCCGCCGAAATCAATCATGAGCGCGCCATGCTGCTTGGCGTCCTTGTTCAGCACCACCTGGGCGGCGGCGAGCGGAAGAAAGACAACGTCCTCCACTTCAAGAGGAACCTGGCGGACCAGGCGGATGGAATTCTGCACGCGGCTGCGCACGCCGTGGATGACGTGAAACTCTGCCCCGATGGTGTTCGCGGTGCGGCCGATGAGAGAGCGGACATGATCCTGGCCATCAACCGAATACTTGCGGGCGATGCGGTGGAGGAAGACGTGATTCTGCGGGATGTCCACATTGCAGGCGATCTCACGCACATCTTCGAGATCGTCTTCCGTGATCTGGTTCTGATCGGGTGGCAGCCGGTAGACGCCGGCGTTGTTGATGCTCTCGATGTGCGAACCGGTGACGCCGAGAAAGACATTGCGGATCATGACGTCACTGCGGTCTTCGGCGCGGAGCAAGGCATCATTGAGGCAGGTCTGCGCGATTTCGGCATCGACGATTTCACCCTTGCGGATGCCGCGCGAGGGAGCCTGTCCGACACCGAGAATCTTGATGGCGCCATCCCGCTTGACCTCGGCGACGACGACACAAATTTTGGAGGTTCCGATTTCAAGTCCTGCGTAGATGGTGCTCTTGGCCATGATTGTGTTGAGTTGAGTTGGGTTGGAAACAGTCAGCGGGAGGCGGTGAGAGTGCGGCGGGTGCTGGGGGCGCTGAGGGTCGCGGTGGATCCCTGGAGGGTGACGGGAACGTTGCGTTCCACAAGGAGGTTGACCGTGGCGACGCGCCAGTTGCGCTGGCTGGCGGCTTCCAGGGTGCGCTGCAGACGGTTCAGTTCGGCGACCGGATCACCATTCGCCGGAAAAGTTGCGGAGAGCCCGGAATCGAAGCGTGCCACGAGTGCGTGAACCCGTGTCGCATCCACCTTGGTCAGACGGTGCTGCTCATGCAGAGGAGATTGTTCGTAAAGTTGCAGCAGCATCAATGCGGCGAGGGCAGCGGGTGACTCCACCTGCTTGCCGGGAACGATGCGCGGCAGTTTTTCGACGGAGATGACGGGGAGCTTCTGGTCTGCCGCCTGACGGCTGGTGTTGGGAAGGACAACACCTTGGTCATCCAGGAGACAACCGTAGCCAGGGACCTTGGCGGCGATAGCCTTGTCTGGACACTCCAGCCAGGCGACGGGTGTGCGCTGCTGCACATCGATCAAGATCGTTCCTGGAAACTGGCGCGTGACAGTTACTGTGCGCACCTCGGGGAGCACGTCCAGCCGGTCATGCACGGCCCGCAGCGAAACCATGAGAAGATTGTCACCATCCTTTAATCCAGAAGCTGTGATGATTTCTGAGCGGGAGAGGGGACCCTTGGTGACGACGTCAATTTTCTGAATGTGAAAATCGCGATTCTTGACGAAGGCCTCCATCACCACGACTTTCATCAGGGCCAGGAACACGATGGCGGAGAGCAGGCCGAAGGCCCAGCGGGCACCCGCACCAGCATGCTTGCGGAGGGTCGCACGGCGGGTGGCGACGGTTTCCGGATTCATGTCCAAGCGGTGAATTTCTGTGCGCACGGGTTTCTTGCTGCGGAATGCGTAGTTGCCAGTTGAGGTGCGGCGGCGGCGCTTGTTGCTGGAAAAAAGTTGAATCATGCTGGCGGATGGTTAGTTCTTCCTTCGGGCCTCGAGTGAAAGGTTGATGATGCGCTCGATGAGTTGCGGAAACTCGATGCCTGCCACCTTCGCTGCCTTGGGCAGCAGGCTCGAAGAGGTCATGCCGGGGATGGTGTTGATCTCCAATACGAAGGGTTCGCCGTCTGCTCGCAGCATGACGTCAACACGGCCATAAACCTCCACACCAACGGCGCGCATGGCCGCAAGCGCCACATCCTGCACCCGCAACGCGGTGCGGGCTGGAAGATCCGCAGGACAGTGATAGTTTGTTTTTCCTGTTCCGCCCATCCACGGATATTTGTTGTTGATGTCGTAAAAGCCGCTGACGGGCTCGATGTGAATCACGGGCAGAGCTTCATTGCCGATCACGCCGACGGTGAGTTCTTTTCCTTCAATGAATTCCTCGACCAGAGTTTCGTTCCCAAATTTGCGGGCGTCATCAAGCGCGGGTGCCAGTTCATCGGCGCTGCGGATGATGTGAACTCCCACACTCGAGCCTTCGCGCGGCGGCTTGACGACCAGCGGAAGATTGATCCGCAGCGTGTCATCATGATCGAGTCGCAGCGTCTGGCTGCGCGGCGTGGGCACGCCAGCGGCGATAAATTTTTCTTTGCTCAATACTTTGTCGAACGCAATCCGGCTCGTCTCCACACCCGCGCCCGTGTAGGGGATGCGGCGTTCCTCCAGGATGCGCTGGACCTGTCCGTCCTCGCCAAAGGTACCGTGAATCATGTTCACCGCGATCAAGGCATCATCAGGCACCTCGAAAGCCGCGGATGTCACGTCAATGTCACACACCACCGCCCCGAGGATGATGAGAGCCTCGATCACGCTCTCTGCTGACTTGAGGGACACGGCTCTTTCGGAGCCGGGGCCGCCTTTGAGAATAGCGATTTTCTTATTTTTCAGAGTCATCGTGGAGGTGAGAGCGAGTCGATGCTGGTAATTAGAGCCATTATTAGTTTATGGTGATATTAAGCAAGATTAATTATCAGTGTTTTTGATATATTTGATCCATGCATCTGCCTATTATTGGCATGTATTTCCATAATTATAATAATTCGACTTTTTCACCGATGTCAGCCCAAGCAGCGAATTGATAACGGAAGCCCGTCGCAAACTCAGCCAAGATGGCTGAGTTACTTTCCTTAACAGACTGCTATGATTTCGCTTCTACTTCTATCGCCTCGCAAATCTCCCGCCAGCCATCGAACCGCCAGCGATTGGGAAATCCTCGACACTGCTCCGGCTTGACTGGCTGAATTTGGCACGAATTAATTCCTTCGAGAAAAATGCACGCGCCATCAGCGCTTTCCGTGAGCGAGAGATGCTTTCGGTTGGCGCTCAAGCGCGTGAAACGCTGGATGAATTCCACTTCATCCATGCTCTGATGCGCCGCGATGGCTTTGATCTCTGGCTCGGTCACGATCACATCACCCGGCCAGCGGCAGCAGTTCCCGCAGCGCTGGCAGAGATAAGTGGTGTCAGGCTTGTCTGGTGGCATGGCAAATTTGCGGATATTTTTGTTTTCTAGTGGAGGCTCGCGCTTAGTGTAGCGCAAATTCATGAGCACGCGATTTCCGATGCGCCGACCGCAGCCCGCTTCCGCGATGGCTGCGGATATTCGGTTGCACGCGCCGTTGCCGAATGCCAGCGGCGGCGTTGATGGACTGGCCTGGGTGCAGTGGCTTTTTCAGAGTGTGCGCGCGCAACGCACCACGCTGATATTTCAAACTGATGCCGTCGAGCGCGTTCTGGCGCTGGTGGATTGGCAGCGTTTTACCGAAAATATTTTTCTTCCCGTGCTCGCGCCCGCGCTGCTGCGTGGCTGGCGTTCATCCCAGCAGGGGGATGACGCCGCGCTTGCGGCCTGCGATCACGATTTGCATGCCCGCCTGTCATCCGCTCACGCGGAGCGCAGCATCGCGGGCGGTGCGATTCTGCTCGATCAAACCCGTGGCGCGAAATATCAGGCCGCGCTCGGCCGCTTCCGTGTGCGAGTGGAAGAGGGAACTTCATCCGGTCATCTGGCCATGGTGTGGTCTGCAGTCGCCGTCCTGTTTCAGATTCCGCCGCTCGATTTGCTGTCGGAATATCTGCGAGAGGAATGGATCGTCGCGACACAACATTGTCCGCATCACGAAGTGCCGCAGGGGCCGCTGAGCTTTTCCGGGCTGTCGCATCGTGCGCTGCACGAAGCCGGGGTGATGGGTTTTTCCTCGTGATGCAGACACGCTTTTTCGCGGCGGTGTGCAAATGCTTGACGCTGAGCGAAAATAGATACAATATGTAGCTATGTTAACCGCAAAAATCTTCCAGCATGGAGGCAGTCAGGCTGTCCGCTTGCCAAAGGCCTTCCGGTTTGAAGGCACCGAGGTGCTTATTGAGAAGCATGGGGACGATGTCGTTCTCAAGCGCGTGCCGAATCCTGAGTTGCGGACGTTCGCCGAAATCGCCCGCTACCTCGCGGAGAAATTTCCAGATGCTGGAGTCTTTCCTGAACCGCCGCCCCGTCCGAGCAAGCACGAGCGTCCCATCCTTGAGTTTTAATTCGAATGCACCGTGAAGCCATTATTCCTCTTGGACTCCAGCGTCTGTATCCCGGTGTTGCGCAACAAGCCCGGTCTTGAAAAGCTGCCTGATCCCGCTCAGACCGGCATCCCTGTCATCGTCGCCGCCGAGTTGTGGACCGGCGTGAAAAAGAACCTCCGGACACACCCCCATCAGGCCGGTCTTCTCGAAGCCTTTCTGAACCTCTTCTGGATCGCGGACTTCACCCTCGATGCCGCCCTTCACTATTCCGACATTCGTGCGGTCTTGGAAACAAGCGGCAAGACCATCGGCCCGCTCGATCTCCTCATCGCCGCTCAGGCTCGCAGCCTCGGTGCCACCCTCGTCACCGCCAATTCTGGGGAGTTCAAACGCGTCAAAGGCCTCAAAGTTCTCGCATGGAAATGAAATCCATGCGCGATGCAGACTCGTCTCTTGCGGCTATCGCATTACTTACAGGCGGGTCACATCACAAACATCCGGTCCATCGCATCCGTCAGCTTTTTCATGTCGGCGGGATTGATGCCCATGCGCTGCTCGGAGATGCACCAGCCGCTGTAGCCGATGTCATCAAGCGCGTGCATGATGGCCTTCCAGTCGTTCTTGCCGGCGAGAAAATCGCAGTCGAAACCGGCGTGCAGGCCTTGCTTGGTCATCTTTTCGGTGTCGAATTCCTTGAAGTGCAGGCGGTTGATGCGCTTGCCCAGAATGCGAATCCACTGCTCGGGCCAGCCGTAACGATAGACGTTGCCGATGTCGAAATGAGCGCCGACCCAGGGGCTGTCGAATTCATCAATGAAGCGCGCCATCTCCAGCGGGCTTAATAAAAAGTTGTTCCACACGTTCTCGATGCTGATGCGCACCTTCAGCTCCTGGGCCAGCGGCACGGCCTCACGAATGCTTTCCTGCGCCCGTTTCCAGGCCACGTCATAAGCCACCCCGGCGTTGACCACGCCGGGCACCAGCAGGATGGAATCCGCGCCGTAAGCTTTAGCATCGCGCAGCGTGGTGACGAGCCCTTCGATCCCGCGTTTCCGGGTTGCCGCATCTGGATGAGTCAGCGTGTCCTTCCAATGCGAATGACAGCACACGCTGGCGGCTTCGAGGTTATTGGCTTTGAATGCATCGAGCACTTCCTGCTGATTCATGCCACCATTGGGTTCTACGCCATCGAATCCCGCATCGCTAATCGCCTGAAACTTTTCCATGACGCTGCCTTTTTTTGAAACGGTGCCATACATGACCGCTTTGCGCAGTTTGCGCTTGGGGGCGGTGTCCTGTGCCATGACCTGTCCGAGAGTGAGGAAAGCGGCACCAGCAACAGTGTTCTGGACGAAGGAGCGACGTGTGTAGGGTTTGATCATGATGACAAGTCTACGGCGGCTGTGACGAGATTATACAAGAATTTTCTGCAAAGATGGTGAGGCAATCGTGTCCATGGCGCCAGAAATCGCTTTTTATTACCGGGACATTGCCAACTTGGGATATCCCTGCCAACTTCTTCCGACATCAACCATGAAGTTATGAAACTCGACACTCTCCGGTTGTGGCACGACGTGACGCCACGGAGCGGCGCGCTGAACATGGCCTTCGACGAGGCCGTGCTAAATGCGGCGCAAGAGCCTTGGTTGCGGGTCTATCATTGGCAAGAGCCGGTGATCAGCATCGGATTCTCCCAACCGCTGAGTGTGATTCCCGAGACACGGCATAACTGGCCCGTGGTGCGGCGATGGACGGGTGGCGGCGTGGTGGAGCATGATGGCGACTGGACCTACACACTGGCGGTGCCGGCGAATTTTCCTTTGTATGACCAGCGCGCGGCGGAGACTTACCGATGGATTCACGAAAGCATGATAGCCGCGCTCACGCGCACGGGCTTCAGTGGCTGTTCGCTGCAACCGGAGAGCATGAGCGACGGCATGGGTGTGTGTTTCGAAGAGCCGGCACGTTTCGATGTGGTGCATGAGGGGAAGAAAATTGCCGGAGCCGCCCAGCGTCGTTCCTCCAAGTCTGGATTTCTCCATCAAGGAACGATCCAGCCGCTGAAACCACCGCCGGGATTTGATCTTGAATTCGCCCGAGAGCTGGCGCACAGGCCTGCAGTGGTCAGCCAGGATGATGCGCTGAGTCTGCTTCAGGAACGCGCGGAGATCCTTGCGGTGGAGAAATACGGCGCGGCATCATGGCTGAAAGAACGGCGTTCGTCGAGGGCTTCCAACTAGTCTGCTGTCGCGAAACAAACATGTTGAGGCATGTAACAGCGACTCTTCATTTACGGAACGCTTAAACGTGGCGACTGCAACGTGCGATACCCAGAGCATATTTAAAAAAGACGTAGCCGCATCTCGTATGAGTGCGGGAAGAAGCCACGGCAGCCAACGAGATATGCATATTCCCCGCGTTCTTACGAACGCGGCTACGAACGCGGCCGAAATTATTTAAATCGCTCTAGCAAACCAGGAGTTCATCGGCGAAGCCAGCACGGAGCCATTTTACCGGATGGTCGATTGCGGTGGTTATCCCGGCATGTCTCCCGTGGATGAAAACGGTGTCTGTGTCCGTGGTGCGGTCTGGGATGTGGATGAGTCGTGCCGTGCGCGACTGGATGCGCAGGAGGATGTCGCGGGCGGTGAATATGAAGTCGACAAGGTAGCGCTGCTTGCGCCGTTTGATGGGCAGGAGGTGCGCACTTACATTTTTCTACGCGTTGAAAAGAGTATGCCGGATGTGGGGAAAGTGTGGCGTGGATTATTTGAAAGTAGGTGATACGTCTCGCTTCACTTCACTGAATGAAAATGAAGCGAGACGCATCATCTACTTTTTCGCCGCACCCATGATTTGTTTTCCGGAGTCTTTCCAAGCTTTGAAACTGCCCTTGGGCAGCAGGACTTCTTTGAAGCCGAGTTTCGCCATTTTCTCAGCAACGCGGCGCGCCCGGGCACCGACCGCGCAGTAGACGATGCAGGGTTTGGCTGGATCAAGTTTCAGTGTGCCGAGCGCAGCGATGAAATCCTCCCGGAAGTAGTCCACTAACTGAGCCCGTGGCAGATGGCCTTGTTCCGCATATTCGGGTGAGGTGCGCACGTCGATCACGGCGATATCGCTGCGCTCCCGGATCAGTTTGTCGGTTTCGTCAATGCTGATCTCACGGGCTCCTGCGGGGAGTGGACCTCGCGGCGGTGGGATGGTCATCTTCTCGCCGGCGATCGAGATTGTGAGATGGACCAGACTGAGGGTGAGCAACAGAAGGCGGACATTCATGGCCATGAAGGGAGTTATTACGCGCCGATCGGATGCCAGGTCGTTTTGAATTCGACGAGGTCCCGGATTTCATAAAGTCCCTGCGCTGAATCGGCGAACCAGTCGTGCGTTTCTTCAGTCTTGAGCAAATGCACTCGCTTCACGCTGTCGGCTGCGGCGAGTTTGATCGCCTTGCGCTCGTCGGCATTCGCCACGCCGCTGATCGCGCGGATGTGTGCATGAGTGGCGAAGGTCGGCAACAGTTCGGCGCGAAATCCCGTGAGCAAATTTACCACGCCACCGGGTAGATCGCTGGTTGCCAGCATTTCTCCGAGTGCGATGGATGGATACGGTTGCGAGGTGGAAGCGAGTGCGACGACAGTGTTTCCAGAAGTGATCGCCGGTGCGATGAGTGAGACCAGCGCCAGCAGGGGTGCATCTTCGGGTGCCAGCACACCGACGATGCCGGTGGGTTCGGTGACTGTGAAATTGAAATGCGGCGACGACACCGGGTTCACATTGCCGAGCAATTGTTCATACTTGTCTGTCCAGCCAGCGTAGTGGATCAGCCGGTCCACGGTGGCGGCGACTTCGGTCTTCGCGCGGGCAGAGGGCTGCCCGCCCACTTGGAGCGCTTCGATCATCTCCGCGCTGCGGGCCTCGATCATTTCCGCGAGCCGGTAGATGATCTGGCCGCGATTGTAAGCCGAACGTTTTGCCCAGCCGGAGCCGGATTTGGCGGCGGCTTCGACGGCGTTGCGCAAGTCCTTGCGCGTGCATTGCGGGATGTTGGCGAAGAACGCGCCGGAGGCGTCATGGAGCGGAGTGACGCGGCCAGATTCCGAGCGGATGAAGGCGCCGCCGACATAGCATTTAGGGGTCTTGGTGATGGGGAGGCGGGGATTCATGATTTTTTGGACAGGATTAACAAGATTAACAGGATTGGATCAGTGTTTTTTCATCATGTAAATTCTGTTAATCCTGTCTATATGAGCTTCCCATAATCCAGCAATCCCTGCCGACCACCTTCGCGGCCGAAGCCACTTTCTTTGTAGCCGCCGAAGGGACTGGTGGGATCGAACTTGTTGTAGGTGTTGGCCCAGACCACGCCCGCTTTGAGTTCGACGGACATTTTCAAGATGCGCGATCCTTTGTCAGTCCACACGCCGGCGCTCAAACCGTAGGGCGTGTTGTTGGCTTTCTCGATCGCCTCATCAACGGTGCGGAAGGTGAGCACGCTCAGCACGGGGCCGAAGATTTCTTCGCGTGCGATGCGATGGCTCATGGTGACGTTGGAGAAGACCGAGGGCTTGAAGAAGAATCCCTTGGCAGGCAGGCGACACGGTGATTGATAAAGTTCCGCGCCTTCTTTCACGCCGCTGTCCACCAGTTCGCGGATTTTCCCGAGTTGCTCCTTGGAGTTGATCGCGCCGACGTCGGTGTTCTTGTCCAGCGGATCGCCCACGCGTAAAACCTTGATACGGTTTTTTAGCTTGGCGAGAACGGCTTCCGCCACGCCTTCCTGCACTAATAGGCGCGAACCTGCGCAGCATACGTGTCCTTGATTGAAGAAAATGCCGTTGACGATGCCTTCCACTGCTTGATCAAGCGGCGCGTCATCGAACACGATGTTGGCCGCTTTGCCGCCGAGTTCCATGGTCATCTTCTTGTCCGTGCCTGCCAGCGAGCGCATGATGATCTTCCCGACTTCCGTGCTGCCGGTGAAGGCTACCTTCGCGGCGAGCGGGTGATTCATCACGGCTGCGCCGGTTTCGCCAGCGCCGCTCACGATGTTCACCACTCCGGGAGGCAGCCCGGCTTCCTGCAAGATCTCGCCGAACTTCAGTGCGGTGATGCTGGTGGTTTCCGCGGGCTTGATAACGACGCAGTTTCCCATGGCCAGTGCGGGTGCGATTTTCCACGCCATCATTAATAGCGGGAAGTTCCACGGGATGACCTGGCCGACCACGCCCAGTGGCTTCACCGAGCGGCCAGGGGCGACATATTCCAGCTTGTCCGCCCAGCCGGCGTGGTAGAAGAAATGCGCCGCCGCCATCGGCACGTCGAAGTCGCGTGATTCCTTGATCGGTTTGCCGCCGTTCATGGTTTCCGCGATGGCAAATTCCCGCGCGTGATCTTGGAGCAAGCGGGCGATGCGGTAGATGTATTTTCCGCGTTCGCGTCCCGGCATCTTCCCCCAGACGGAATCAAAGGCCCGTTGTGCTGCTTGATACGCCGTGTCCACGTCTGCTGGTGATGCCAGTGCGATGTCAGCGATCTTTTGTTCGGTAGCTGGATTGATGGTGGGGAAATATTTGCCGCTTTTTGGCGCGGTGAATTCGCCGTTGATGAACAGATCGTAGCGGGGCTTCAACTTTGGGTCCGCGGTTTCCGGGGCCGGGTCGAACTCCCAGAGATCGCCGAAGATGAGTTCGCGTGACGACTTCCTCGGTTGAGCGACGGAAGGGCGGGCGGTGGCACGCGAGTTTTGTCTTTTATGGGTCTTGGCAGCCATGATTTTTTTCCTGGGACTTTAGTAAGACTCGGCTGCCTCGCTGAAATAGTAGGGCGCCTGGTAATTGCCGCTGCGTTCTTTTTCAATTTGCCGCAGCAGATCATTCAAGAGGGTGCTGGCCCCGAAACGGTAGCGTTGGTTGTTCAGCCATTCGTCACCGAGCGTTTCCTTGACGGCGATGAGAAATTGGAGTGCTTGCTTGGCCGTGCGGATGCCGCCGGCGGGTTTCATGGCGATGGGGATGCCAGTTTCAAAATAGAAATCGCGGATGGCTTCGAGCATGACCTGGTTGTTGCCGAGCGTGGCGTTGGCGGAAGTTTTTCCGGTGCTGGTCTTGATGAAGTCATTGGGCCGCAGCACTTGCATGGCGAGGAAGCTGGCGGCGCGGATGTTGTCGTAGGTTTCCAGTTCGCTGGTTTCAAGAATGACCTTCAGGGTCGAAGAACCGCAGGCTTCGACCACCTGCCTGATCTCGTCCTGCACCAGGCTGAATTCGCCGGAAAGAAAAGCTCCACGATTAATTACCATGTCGATCTCGTCCGCGCCATCGGCGACTGCCGACCGGACCTCCGCGAGACGGGTTTTCAAGGGCGCCTGACCGCTGGGAAAGGCCGTGGCGACGGATGCGACTCTGACGCTGGTGCCAGCGACGTGCTTTTTAGCATGTTTCACCATCGCGGGATAGACGCACACAGCCGCCGTGCTGGGAACGTCAATTCCCTCATGCGGTGCAATTGCCTTCTGGCAGAGCGAGGCCACCTTGCCTGGCGTGTCCTTGCCCTCCAGGGTTGTGAGGTCCACCATCGTCACTGCCAGTTTCAAGCCGAAGAGCTTCGACTTCTTCTTGATGCTGCGCGTGGCAAATTTGGCGACGCGTTCCTCTACGCCGACGGCATCCACGGTGCCGATTTCGTGGAAGAGGCGTCGGAAGGCTGCATGAGCCGATGTGGACATTGGTCATTTTGATCGCTGATGATGGCAATGACAATCTCAAAGTTTTTGCTGAGAAATGGACTGCGGCACAGTCCCTGCTTGCGAAAGACACCGGTCAGTCTTAATTGACTGCCCCTTCGCCGCTTCCCACGTGCAGCGGGAAGACAGAAAATGAAAAACCCTCACTACGACATCCCGATGCTCGGCGTCTGTTCCCTTCATGGCATGGGCGGGGGTGCCGTCTGCGAGCGGGACTTAACTCCTGAGCATCCCCAAATGGTTGCTTCATCAGAAACTGTTTTTTTAAATCTTCAGTCACAGCGCACTTGTCCGGGCGTAATTAATCCTTTATAGCCATGCCCCCCGTTATGACCTTCACCGCGATTAATGGGGCGAACACACTCTAGCCTCATACTTAAATGAACAACCCATCACCACCTGAAAAACAGGGGCTCTATGACCCCAGGTTCGAGCATGATGCCTGCGGAGTTGGATTTGTCGTTCACATGAAAGGGAAGAAGTCCCACGAGATCGTGCAGAATGCACTGACGATTCTGGCGAACGTTGATCATCGCGGCGCGTGTGTCGAAGAATGCACGGGTGACGGCGCCGGCATCCTGATCCAGTTGCCGCATTTGTTTTTCAAGAAGGTGACGGCGGCGTTCGGCTTCACCTTGCCGGAGCCTGGACAGTATGGTGTGGCCTCGCTATTCACTTCGCGCGATCCGTTGGCGCGGGCAAAGAGCCAGGAAATTTTCGAGAAAGTCGTGCGCGATGAAGGCCAGGTCTTTCTCGGCTGGCGAGATGTGCCGGTGGATAATTCAGGACTCGGCAAATCCTCCAAAGCCAGCGAGCCGTTCATGCGCCAGGGGTTCATCGGTCGTGGTTCCGGTTTGGCGGACGATGCGGCCTTTGAACGAAAACTCTATGTCATCCGCAAGGTCGCGCATCTCGCCATCCGCGGGGCCAAGGTGGACACCTTCTGGTATGCGCCCAGTTTGTCCTGTCGCACGCTCGTTTACAAAGGAATGCTCACGCCGCTCCAGGTCGGCGAGTATTTCACCGATCTCCATGACCCTGATATGCAGAGCGCGCTGGCGTTGGTGCATTCCCGGTTCTCGACCAACACCTTCCCGAGCTGGGAGCGGGCGCACCCGTATCGATACATCGCGCACAACGGCGAAATCAACACCTTGCGCGGCAATATCAACTGGATGCACGCGCGGGAGCCGCTGCTCGCGAGTCCGTTCTTTGACGATATCAAGAAGATACTTCCGATCGTGAATCCGAACGGGTCGGACTCGTCGATGTTCGACAACGTGCTGGAACTGCTCGTGCTGGGCGGGCGTTCGCTGCCACACGCGATGATGATGATGATACCCGAGCCGTGGAGCGGTCATGAGTCGATGAGCGACGAGAAGAAAGCGTTCTACGAATACCACTCCTGTCTCATGGAGCCGTGGGACGGACCGGCCTCCATCGCCTTCACTGATGGAACGATGATCGGCGCGACGCTCGACCGCAACGGTCTGCGCCCTTCGCGTTATTATGTCACGAAAGATGATCTGGTGATCATGGCCTCGGAAGCGGGGGTGCTGCCGATCGAACCGGAGCGCATCGCACACAAGGGCCGTCTGCAGCCGGGCCGCATGTTCCTGGTGAACATGGAGGAAGGCCGGATCATTGCTGATGACGAGATTAAAGAAAAGATAGCCGCAGAAAAACCCTATCGCCTGTGGCTGGACAAGCATCTCGTTCAGTTGGCGAATGTGAAGGACGCACCGGAGTTGCCGCTGCCCGATCACAAGACTGTGCTCCAGCGGCAGACCGCGTTCGGCTACACTTATGAGGATTTGCGCCTGCTGATGGCCCCGATGGCGTGCGATGGCGTGGAAGCTGTGGGATCCATGGGCACGGACACGCCTCTGGCCGTGCTCTCGGACAAGTCGAAGCTGCTCTACGATTACTTCCAGCAGCTCTTCGCCCAGGTCACCAACCCACCGATTGACTGCATCCGCGAAGAGATCATTACCTCGGCAGTCACGACCATCGGACCCGAGGGCAATCTGTTGAAGCCCACACCGGAGAGTTGTCATCTCATCGAACTGAAGTCGCCGATCCTCAGCAACGAAGAACTCGCGAAGCTGAAGCATGTTGCGCAGGGTCAATTCGCGTCGGCCACGCTGCCGATCACATTCAATCCTAAGGACGGCGCCGCTGGTCTCGAAAAAGCAATGGAGCATCTCTGCGCGGAAGCTGGGAAGCTGATCTCTGCTGGAAAGAACATCATCATTCTCTCCGACCGCGGAGTGAACAAGGAGAACGCGCCGATCCCGGCGCTGCTGGCCGTCGCTGGTCTGCATCACCATCTCATTCGTGAAGGCACACGCACCTTGTGCGATCTGGTGCTGGAGTCTGGCGAGCCGCGCGAGGTGCATCACTTCGCGACGCTCATCGGTTACGGCTGCGGAGCCATCAATCCCTATCTCGCTTTCGAGACGCTCGACGACATGATCCGCCAGGGTCTCCTGGTGAATGTGGATTCCAGGACTGCGTGCAAGAATTTCATCAAAGCCGCGACCAAGGGCGTCATCAAAGTGGCGTCGAAAATCGGCATCTCCACGATGCAAAGTTATCGCGGCGCGCAGATCTTCGAGGCCGTTGGTCTCAATCAGGCGATGGTGGACAAATATTTCACCTGGACTGCGACGCGCATCGAAGGTGCCAGCATCGAGGTCATCGCCAAGGAATCCATCGCGCGTCACCGCCACGCTTATCCGGACCGCACCGTGAACGGCCATGCGCTCGATGTCGGTGGCGAATACCAGTGGCGGAAGGATGGCGAAGGTCATCTCTTCAGCCCGCAGACCATTCACACGTTGCAAAAAGCGGTCCGCACCGGCAGCTTTGAGACTTTCAAGCAATACAGCGCACTGGTGAACGAGCAAAGCCAGAAGCATTACACGCTGCGCGGCTTGCTTGATTTCAAAAAACTCGAGCCAGTGCCCATCGAAGAAGTCGATAGCGTCGAGACGCTCATGAAGCGCTTCAAAACGGGCGCGATGAGTTATGGTTCGATCTCGAGCGAGGCGCACGAAGCGCTCGCTATTGCGATGAATCGGGTCGGTGGTAAATCAAACACGGGTGAAGGCGGTGAAGATTCGGCGCGTTACACCTGGACGAACGAGCGCGGCGATTCCAAGAACAGCGCCATCAAGCAGGTGGCGTCTGGTCGCTTCGGTGTGACCAGTCTCTATCTGACGCAGGCCAAGGAAATCCAGATCAAGATGGCTCAGGGCGCGAAGCCCGGTGAAGGCGGTCAGCTTCCCGGTGCCAAAGTGTATCCTTGGATCGCGAAGGTGCGACACTCGACACCCGGTGTCGGCCTCATTTCGCCGCCGCCGCATCACGACATCTATTCCATCGAGGATCTCGCGGAACTCATCCACGATTTGAAAAACGCGAACCGTGCCGCGCGGATCAGCGTGAAACTAGTCTCCGAAGTTGGCGTCGGCACCATCGCTGCCGGTGTGGCGAAAGCGCACTCGGACGTTGTCCTCATCTCCGGTTACGACGGTGGCACCGGTGCTTCGCCGCAGACTTCCATTAAACACGCCGGACTTCCGTGGGAACTCGGACTCGCGGAGACGCATCAGACACTGGTCTTGAATAATCTTCGCAGCCGCATCGCTGTCGAAGCCGATGGTCAGATGAAAACCGGTCGCGATGTGGTCATTGCCGCCTTGCTGGGTGCCGAGGAATTTGGATTCGCCACGGCGCCGCTCGTCACTCTGGGCTGCATCATGATGCGCGTCTGTCATTTGAACACCTGCCCGGTCGGCGTGGCCACGCAGGATCCGCTCCTGCGGAAAAACTTCACCGGCGATCCAGATCACGCCGTGAACTTCATGAAATTCATCGCGCAGGAAGTTCGCGAACTTATGGCCCAGCTCGGCTTCCGCAAGCTGGAGGACATGGTCGGGCGCACGGACGTGCTCGAAGCTCGGAAAGCGGTCGAGCATTGGAAGGCGAGGGGACTCGACTTCTCGAAGATACTTTATCAACCGGCAGTAGGACCCGAGGTGGGCCGCTTCTGCACCGAGAAACAGGATCATGGTCTCGACAGATCCATCGACATCACCCAGCTGCTCGAACTTTGCCGGCCCGCCATCGAGCGTGGAGAAAAGGTCAAGGCCACGCTGCCGATCCGCAATGTGAACCGCGTCGTGGGCACCATTCTCGGCAATGAAATCACCAAGCGTCACTGGGAGGGACTGCCTGATGACACGGTGCATCTTCATTTCCAAGGCAGCGCAGGGCAGAGTTTCGGTGCGTTTGTTCCGAAGGGCGTAACGCTTGAGCTCGAAGGCGACGCGAATGACTACGTGGGCAAGGGACTCAGTGGAGGACGCATCATCGTGTATCCACCGACCAATTCCACGTTCGTCGCCGAAGAAAATATCATCGCCGGTAACGTCACACTTTATGGCGCGACCAGCGGCGAGGTCTATCTGCGCGGCATGGCGGGCGAACGTTTCGCGGTGCGCAACTCAGGCGTGGACACCGTTGTCGAAGGTGTCGGCGATCACGGCTGCGAATACATGACCGGCGGTCGCGTCGTCGTGCTCGGAGCTACGGGTCGCAACTTCGCTGCGGGCATGAGCGGTGGTGTGGCTTATATCCTGGATGAAATAGGTGACTTCGCCACTCGCTGCAACACGCAGATGGTCGGGCTTGAATCGCTCGAAGACCAGGACGAGATCGAAGCGCTGTTTGCTCTGATCAAGAAGCATGCTGATTACACCAAGAGCCAGAAAGCATTCAAGGTGATCGCACTTTGGGAGCAAATGCTGCCGAAGTTCGTCAAGGTGATGCCGAAAGACTACAAGCGGGTGCTCCAGGCATTGAAGAAAGCACAGCAGGATGGATTGAGCGGCGATGACGCGCTCAATGCCGCCTTTGAAGCCAACGCGCGCGATGTCGCTCGCGTCGGAGGAAGTTAAACCGCAGATAGATGACACTGGACCAACTGGCATTTCAATTTTGATCTATGGGAAAACCAACAGGCTTTATCGAATTCGAGCGCGAAATTCCGGTCGACCGGCCACCGCTGGAGCGCATCAAAGATTGGGGCGAGTTTCATGTGCACATGCCTGAGACGAGCCTGCGCACTCAGGGATCGCGCTGCATGGATTGCGGGATTCCATTCTGTCACACGGGCACGCTCATCAGCGGCATGGCCAGTGGCTGCCCGATCAACAACCTCATTCCCGAATGGAACGACCTCGTCTATCGCGGGCTTTGGAAGGAAGCGCTCGAGCGCTTGCACAAGACCAACAACTTTCCTGAGTTCACTGGTCGTGTCTGTCCAGCTCCATGCGAAGGATCGTGCGTCCTGGGTATCAACAATCCGCCCGTCACGATCAAGAATCTCGAAGTCGCGATCATCGACAAGGGCTGGGAAGAAGGCTGGGTCACACCTGAGCCACCGCAGAAGCGCACTGGCAAGAGGGTTGCCATTATCGGCTCCGGCCCTGCGGGTTTGAGCGCCGCCGCACAACTCAACAAGGCCGGTCACACGGTCACGGTTTACGAACGCGCTGATCGCCCCGGTGGCCTGCTCATGTATGGCATCCCCAACATGAAACTTGATAAAAATGAAGTCGTACTCCGCCGCATCAAGCTGCTGGAAGACGAAGGCGTGAAGTTCATCTGCAACACCGAAGTGGGCAAAGACATCACGAGCGAGTCACTGCTTAAGGACTTCGACGCCGTGGTTCTCTGCACCGGTGCCACCAAGCCGCGCGATCTTCCCATCGAAGGTCGGCCATTGAAGGGTGTTCACTTTGCGATGGATTTCCTCACCGCGAACACCAGGGCGGTTCTCGATAAACATCAGAATGGAACCTTCATCAATGCTGCGGGCAAGGATGTCATCATCATCGGTGGTGGCGATACCGGCACTGATTGCGTGGGCACTTCGATGCGTCATGGCTGCAAGAGTCTCGTTCAAGTCGAGATTCTGCCCAAGCCGCCGCTGGAACGGGCCAAGGACAATCCCTGGCCCGAATGGCCCAAGACTTACAAGATGGATTATGGTCAGGAAGAAGCTGCCGCCAAGTTCGGCGATGATCCGCGCGTTTATGTTACCACGGCGACAAAATTCGAGGGTGACGATATAGGAAATGTGAAGACCGTGCACACTGTGCAGGTCGAGTGGACCAAGAATGACAAAGGCCAGTTCATTCCCAAAAATATTCCCGGCACGAATAAAGTTCTGCCTGCGCAACTGGTGTTGCTGGCGATGGGTTTCCTCGGTCCCGAACAACCGTTGCTGGACGCGCTCAACGTTGAACGCGATGCGCGGAGCAATGTGAAAGCCGAGCACGGCAAATACACCACCAGCCTGCCGGGAGTCTTCGCTGCTGGCGACTGTCGTCGCGGACAGAGTTTAGTCGTATGGGCTTTCAACGAAGGTCGCGGAGCTGCGAAAGCCTGTGATCTTTATCTGATGGGCGCGACGGACTTGCCGTGAGGCCGGTGATGGCTCATACCACTTCGGGCTATCAATCAGCAGAATGTGGGGCGCCTATCGGCAAGTGGCACAGGTTTGCCACTCGGCCCTGAGCTCGTGACCGAAGGGCAACCTGTGTGTAGCCCGACCATTCTGGTCGGGTTCATGCTGAAACCTGCCCCGGCAGTTGCGAAGCCGCGAAGCGAACGCCCGGGCTACACACAGGCTCTAAAAGCCTGTGCCACTCGTTCAACCCCTCGCTCCATACTTTCACCGCGTCGCAATGCTGGAGTCGGTTCTCTTCTTTTGCTGATTGATACCGACAAATGGTATCAGTCACCCGGCCAGTTCACCTAGGTGCGACCCATAAATGCTTGCGTCTGAATATTGTGACGTCCTGATCCGCCAGTTTTGGGGCGTGGTGTGAAGTAGCATTTGCGAATAAAAATATACAGCCATGGGAGCTGGGGTTTTCAAACTCGATGTAGAATGTCAGATAATATTTTATATTCCTACAATTACCACTTGACGGACTTTCGTGGTTAAGTCAGAATAATCCTCATGAGATCTGCGGCCAAATCTGACTCCGTCTGGTTCACTACCAAGGGACAAGTCGTCATTCCCTTAAAGTTTCGCCGTGAGTTTCACATTGAGGATGGCACCAAGGCCATCATCCAGACCACGCCCGAAGGCATTTTGCTGAAGCCTGTCACCGCCGTGACGATCCGCCGGCTCAAGGGCATCCTGAAGCGCAAGCCCGGCGACAAGCCCTTCGCGGAGCAATGGGCCGATCATAAACGCGAAGAACGCGAACTGGAGGAGCGCCGTGGCCGCTAAAGTGCTCGATAGCTTTGCACTGCTGGCCCTGTTTCGCGACGAAGCGGGCGCGGACATCGTCGCTGGGATCCTTGAGAAAGCCGGGCGGCAAGATCAGCCGCTGCACATGACCGAGGTCAACTACGCGGAAGTTCAATACATCGTCCGCCGCAAGGATGGAGATGCCGCCTGGGAGTCCATTGCGGAGGAATTGAAAGCTGCACCGATCGAATTTCATCCGGCGGACCGCCAATTGGCTGACAGCGCTGCTGGTTTCAAGTCACGGCACCGCATCAGTCTCGCTGACGCATTTGCCGCCGCGCTGGCGAAGGATAAGAAAGCCGAACTCATCACTGGTGACCCGGAGTTTAAAGCGCTGGAGAAGGTAATAAAAATTTACTGGCTGCCGAAATGACGCCATGAGTTCTAACACTCCAGAGAACCCTAAATTTTCACCTGATATCTAGGGGAGCACTGCTCTCAAGGATTTAGTCACATCCGAGAGTCTCTTCGCGGATCACGGATTGAAAATCTCGCGAAGAGACTCGCGAGGTACTTTTATCCGAGGAAGCCGATGTTGGTGTTGCTGAAATTCCCGATGTTGCCGAACACGGAGTTCATCAGATTCGGCTGCACTCCGAGCCATGAGGCGAATGTCGCGCCAAATTGTTCGGTCGATGTGCTTGGGATCATCGCGCCGCGGGAGCCGGAATCGTCGGGACCACCGAGGGCCAGGTTGGGGAAGGTGCCGTAAATGTTGCCGCCTTTGACGGCGTCGCCGAGGATGAGATGATGGTTGCCCCAGCCGTGATCGCATCCTGAACCGCTGGGCTGCAGGGTGCGGCCGAAATCAGACAGTGTGAAGCTCGTCACCTTGTCGGAGACTCCCATCTCGACCGTGCTTTGATAGAATGCGGACAATGACTGGCCGACCTGTCGCAGTAGATCGAACTGCTGCCAGGTCTGGGCGCTGTGCGTATCGAAGCCGCCGAGCGAACAGAAAAACACCTGGCGCTTCATGCCGGTGGCGTTGCGCAAGCTGATGATGCTGGCAACCTGCTTGAGTTGAACGCCGAGACTGGTGCCGGGGAACTGTGTCTTCACGGTGGAAGCCGCGCCGGTGAGCATGGCGTTGAGAGTGTGTGCTTCCTTGCGCGCCTGATTCGCTGCCTGCACCAGAGCGAGTCCGCTGTCGAGCTGGATGATCTGTTGCAGACCGATCTTGCGGGCATCGGCGGCGGATTGAGGCCAGAGCGACATGCCGTCCATATCCAGATTGAATCCGGGAAACAGGGTGGCGGACTGGATGGTGCTGCCGGTGCAAAACAAGGCCGGGCCCGAGATCGAACACGCAGTTGGGAAAGTTGCGGGGCCATTCAAGGATTGCAGCAAGTCCGCGGATCGTCCGCCCCATCCGGTGCCGCCGGATGAGGAGGGGATGCCGCTTTGCATTTGCTGCGCCTGATCTGAGTGCGAAAAAAGATTGGTCGGCACCGGCAATGAACTGGCGAGATACTGCGTGCGGGTGACCGGTTGCACGAGCATGCCCACGTTCGCCATCACGGCCAGATGGCCTTGGGCCCACAATGGGTGAAGTGCTTCGAGACCCGGATTCAATCCATACGGCGTGCCGCTGGTTGTCGTTACAGGGAGCAGGGCCCCATTGCTGTCGGGCAGCGCGAGTCCGCCGCGTGCGTTTCGGTAGGAGGCGAATTCGGATGCGGAAAGCGGCACGATGGTATTGTGGCCGTCGTTGCCGCCAGTGAGGAAAATGCACACCAGTGCTTTGTAATCCGGCGGGGCGCTCGGACCTGATTGCGCAACGGCGCTCATCCGGCCGAATTGTGAGAGAAGTCCGGCTGCTCCTGCTCCTGCGAGGAAACGTCTGCGGGCAAATGGATGGGAGGACATGATGTTGGTGGGTGTGGTTGGGAGATTGATGCGGCGGGTTCAATATTGCACGGCGTATTGCCCGCTCAGAGCGGTGAGATAGAGAACGGTCATGATGCGGGTCTTGGCGTCGTAACCCGGTTTCGCCGCATCGATTAAAATTTGTTTCATGGCGGGTTCCATGCGTCCGTAGAGCAGGACTTGATTGACGGCTTCGACCAGGCCCGGCATGTCATTGCCGTAAGGCTGGAAGGGTGAGAGATCGAAAGTCGCGGTGTTGCCCGACTGGGTCAGCAGCCAGTGCATGAAGTTGCCGCGCAGCGTGGCTTCTGAGGGTGTGTAGATTTGAAATTCCGGACCGAACAGCGAACTGCGTGGCATGTGATAGAGAGGGGAGAACCAGTTGAAAACGGATGGCGGACCAATCGGCATCTGCCCCAGGTGGTTGTAGATGTAAGTCACTTGCTGGGTGGCTGTGTAGCCGCCGTTGAGCGCGCGCAGCAGGTTGGAGATTTGCAGGATCGGCTCTTTCAGGCGTCCGCCGTTCACGGCCGGCGTGTCGTTGCGTGCTTCGGGATCGAGCAGGATCGCAGTCACGATGGACTTCAAATCACCACGCACGCCGGCTCCATTGTTATCAAAGACATTGGCGATGCGCGTGATGTAAGCGGGGCTGGGATTGCTCGTCACCAGGCTGCGGATCAGGCGGGTGGCGATGAAGGGCGCGGTGTTGGGATGATTGAAGAGAATGTCCAGCACGCTGTCGAGATCCTGATCCACCGTTTGTCCGCCGGGCAGGATGACGCCCAGGATGTTTTTCTGCGAGGAGTCATGATTACCGGGGGCGGGTATCATCGGTGCGGCGAAGGATTCATGGTTGCCGGACATTCGGGGGGTGGCACCTGGAGCGACGGCATAGGTCCAGCCCGTGAGAGCCAGGGCGACTTGGGCGACGGTCTGCTGATTGTAGGTTGGAAGCGGCTGCTGGGTCGCGGGGTCGAGCATGAGCGAGCCGTCTTGATTCAAGCGCCAGAGACCGATCGTGAAAAGTTGCATGAGTTCGCGCGCATAGTTTTCGTTGGCGCCACCGGAGAGGCCGGGCCGGCGTGAATTGGCCAGGTCCAGATACTTGCCCATCGACGGTGACACGGACATCTCGCGCAGAAGAGTTCGGTAGTTGCCGAACGCGTGTTTGCTGAGCAGGCGCATGGCGGGGATGATTTCATCCGCGTAGATCAGCTTGTTGGCGGAAGTGACGATGATCTGTCCCAGCGAATAGGCCACGCGCTGACGCAGTTGATCTGGCGCGCTGGTGTAATTGTAGAGCACCCACTTTTGCAGGTCGCCCATGGAATTGCCAACGGGCACGAAGACGGGTGTTTCCGGAAGCGTGAACTGCTGTTCCAAATAGGCGTTGATGCCCAACTGCTTGACTTGCGCGAGCGTGGCTGAATTTGGACCGAAAGACGACTGCTCAAGGAATCGTGCGCCCGTCAGCCACGCGGGGCCGGTGGGGGCTGCGTTCAGCAGGGCGGTCGCCTGGCCGGATGCGGTGGAGTTTTCGACCGATACCGCTCTGATCGTCACGGTGTTGCTGGACGATGAGGGTGGGGATTCGGGCGCGGTATAGATACCACTTGCGGTGATGGTGCCCGTTGCTGCCGATCCGCCCGTCACATCGTTGACTGACCATGTGACGGCGGTGTTCGTCGTGTTGGCCACGGTCGCAGTGAAGGTTTGCGTTTTTCCGAAAGTCACACTCACGGTTGCCGGTGCCACGGTGACGGTCGCCACGGCCGGAGGCGGCGTGGTGATGGTCATTGTTGCCTGGGCGGATGAAGATGGATTGGCCATTGATGTGGCTTTGATCGAAAGCGTCGCCGGGACCGGCAGAGTCGCCGGTGCGGTGTAGGTGCCCGTTGCCGAAATCGTGCCGAAGGTGGATGAGCCGCCGGTCATGCCGTTGACCGACCAGGTGACGGCGCTGTTGCTGTTACCAGTCACGGTGGCTGTGAAGGTCTGGCTCTTGCCCAAGGATACGGCAGCGGTCACGGGTGAAACTGACACGGTTACGATCGTGGGCACGACTTGCACGGAGACTTGATTGCTCGTCACCTCACCGGGTCCGGGCTGCCGCACCCGGAATTTTATCGTGCCCGCCACCGCCCTTCCTTTCGCGATGAGCGAGGTCGGCGAGACATAAGTCGTCGCTACGTCCATGCCGTTGGCGGTCGCCACCGAATCCGGGGCAAAGTTTGAGCCATTGAATGTCACCAAGTAATTTCCGGTCTGCAATTCCGATGGATTGATGCTCCATAAGTTCGGCACGTTGCGGGTGATTTTCAAGGTCGCGGAGCCGATGGAAGTCCGGTAGAATTTGCTTTGTGCGGAGATGATGACGGCGTTGGGCACAGGAATTTTTGCCGGTGGAACATACAAGCCCGTGGCGCTGATGGTGCCGAACGTCGCGCTTCCACCTGCGATGCCATTGACGCGCCATTGGATGGCGCTGGGCGAGATGGGCACATATGCCGTGAATTGTTTCCCGGGAACTTTGTGGATTATTAAATGGTCGATCTCGATGGATGAATTTTTCGGATAGACCACGATTTTCCCGGAGACACCGGCCATCATGGGGGCGGGGACGAGTAAAAATAGAAGCACAGAGCCAAGCATGAGACGCCAAGACTGTCCCCAATTTACCAATATGGCGGGAATAGACATAATTATTCTAATTATAGTAATTATATAAATGGGATGCAATCAAAAATCTAACAATGATGCAAAAGCGGGATTGATTTCCCTTGGTCGCAAGCATTTTGCTTTGCTGTATTACATGGGGAATGCATCTCGGCCAACGTGGCGGAGTGCATGTCAGGGCTTCCTGCCTGTTGCTTTCTCTTCAATTCAGTCGGGTTGCCTGAAACTCATGCCGGATGGAACCCTGTGCTGCTTCCGTGATACTGTTTGTTTTGTCACTTGCTACCTGCGCTGCTCCGTTCCACTAGAAATGATGAGCAAGAAAGCCGCCATAAAGAAAAAACCTCTCAACCGAAAACCTTTCTGGATCGGCTTTGATCTGGGTGGCACCAAGATGATGGCTTGCGTGCTGGATGCGGAATACAATGTGCTCGGCACCGCCCGCAAATCGACTCAGGGTGGGGGCACGGACAAGGGTTTAAAACGCATCGTGGGCACCATTCGCGAGGCCATCGCGGATGCGAACATGGATGCTAGTAAATTGCGCGGCATCGGCATCGCCTGTCCCGGCACGGTGGATGCGGAGAAGGGAATCCTGATCAATGCCCCCAATCTCGGCTGGAAGCGCGTTCCGATGGGCGATTCCTTACGCCGGACTTTTCGTTGTCCGGTCGGAGTGCTCAATGATGTGGACGCGGGCACTTACGGTGAGTTCACCCATGGCGCGGCGCAGGGTGCGCGTTCGGTGCTCGGTGTGTTTCCCGGCACGGGCTTGGGTGCGGGCTTTGTTTATGCGGGCCAACTGGTGCAAGGGCTCAATGTCTCCTGCATGGAACTGGGGATGATTCACTTGCCCGGCACGCATCTCGGTTCAGTGATTCCCGGCACGGTGATGCTGGAAGATCTTACGAGCCGATTGGGCATCGCCGCAGCGGCCAGCGTGGAATGTTACCGTGGCAAATCGCCGAAACTCGATGCGAAAACAGACGCGTCCCTGCGTGAGATGAAGAGCAAGGCGCTAAGCGTTTCGCTAAAAGCGAATGAAGATGCGACGGCGCTCATCTTCCAGAACTCGATTCATTATCTCGGCATGGGCGTGGCCATGGTGGTGAACCTGCTCGCACCCGATCACATCACGCTCGGCGGCGGTCTGGTTGAGGAATTGCCGAAGTATTATCTGCAATCTCTGCGCGATGAAGTCCGGCGCTTCGCGGTGCCGGAGATTTTCCGCAGCGTGAAATTTTCCATCGCCAAGCTCGGCTCCAACGCGGTGGCGATCGGCGCGGTCTCCTGGCTCAGAGAAATCAACCGTTAGACCCATGTCGCCATCCGCCACGCCAGCCGTCACCGAACTAGCTGCTGTCATTCAGTTTGGTGCGACCTCAGTAAGCCTGCTCATCTGCGAGCGCGGCGACAAGGGCGTTTGCCAGACGCTGGATTACCTGGAAAAGCCGCTGCCCCTGGCGCGCGATATTTTCCGCAACGGCTCCGTCTCGCGCACCATTGTCGAGCAGGCGGCATCGATCCTCCGCGAATTCCAGCGGTCGCTGGATGAATACGCCGTGCCGCCCGCCAATGTGCGTTGCTTCACGACGAACGTCCTGGCCGAGGCCTCGAATCATGAAATTTTTCTCAACCGCATGCAGGTCACCGGCGGCCGCAATGTGCAGTTGATCGATGACGGTGAAATGACGCGCCTGATTTACCAGATCACCCTGCGTTTGTTGAAGAACAATCCGGAAATCGCGCAAAAGAACACGCTGGTTTCCCACATCGGCCCCGGTAACACGCGAGCCCTCTATTTTCGCAAGGGACGCATCGCCGCCTACAGCAGCTATCGCCTCGGCATTTTCCG
>VFKE01000115.1 GCA_009885695.1 Verrucomicrobiota bacterium
GCCAAGATCGAGAGATGCCGCAAACGGCTTGAGGAAATCAGTCCGGGTTGCACGAGCAGGAAGCGGCGCAAGGCGGCTTAAAAGAATAGTTATTTCGGCGACAGAACACTAACAGGCCGCTAGAGCCCTGATTTTGGAAAAACTACGCTAAACCTAAAAAGGAGAATAGAACCGTCGAAAATCAGGCTGTGCCATAAAACACAAGGCTTTGAGCCTGAAGCGTTGATCACCCAAACGGTTCATCGCGGAGCGATGGGAATTCACTGAAAACCAGACCTACCCATAGAGAGTGGGCGGTGATTCCATTTTCCTTTTTAGGATTAAGCTTGTCCGGTAGCGCGCGGTTTTCGTTTATCTGGTGCACGCACCCCGCCCTTCTTAACATCAGGGCGCGCGGATCTTGCCTTCTTCGAATCCGGCAAGGGTCTCGCTGTATTCGACCGGTTGTCCGCGGACTCAGCCAACCGTTCCACCTCGCGCAAATCAAGTTCGCGCCAGGCACCCTCGGGAAGCCCCTTGAGAAAAATATTCCCGATGCGCACCCGTTCCAACCGCTTCACTTCGTGGCCGAGCTGATAGAGCATGTGACGGATCTGACGTTTCAGTCCCTGCTTCAGCACCATGCCGATCTTGTAGTGACCGATCATCCAGGCCCGCTCCGCTTTCGCATGGCCTTCCGGGGTGAGCATGCCTTTGATCAAGCGCATGATTTTTGTGTCATCGAATGCCTCCTCCAGCGTGACTTCATATTCTTTTTCCACGCCGTGGCCGGGATGCGTCAGCTTGTGACTCAGCTCCCCGCGATTCGTCAGCAGCAGCAACCCGGAGCTGTCCAAATCCAGCCGCCCCACGTGATGCAACGTCTTCAGTTGCGGTGGCAGCAAATCATAAATCGTGTGGCGGTCACGCTCGTCCGCCCGCGTACAAACATATCCAACGGGCTTGTGCAGCGCAATGACCACATCATGGATAAGCCGGACGGGTCGACCGTTGACTGCAACCTGATCGCTGGCGGCAACTTTGGTGCCGAGATTGACGCAGACCTGATCATTAATCTTGACCCGGCCCTCCGTGATCAACGCCTCAGTCCCGCGGCGCGACCCCAGCCCGCAGGCGCTCAGATAGCGGTTTAGTCGCATCGGAAATTCCATGGCGTTCGGTTGTGAAGATAAGAAAGCCGCGATCGAATCGACCGCGGCTCGATGAATGGCGGAAATAAAACAGCTCGCGCCTGACCTCAGGCCGCTGGCTTTGTCTTGGGCAGATTAGTGTAGGCCCGGCCTTCTTTCCACAAGCCGCGAGACTTGAGAAGTTTGATGCGCTCGCCGCGCTTGAGCACGCTGCGCTTGGCGCCGACGGCACTGGTGGATGATTTAAGGCTGCTGTGCTGGGACATAACGTTCGGGCGGAAGTTTTGGGTTCTTGTGGGCGCACAGAATAGCGATGATGCCGCCTGCTGCAAGGTGTTTTTGGAAGCTCGCGAGGAAATGGATAAATACGCGCTCCCATAATGGGTCGCGCGATTCAACGTCTCGATTCAAATCCTGAGAGACTTACTTCGCGCCGCCCTTCCAGGCTCCGAAGTCCGCGCCGCCGTCGATCCATTTCTTGATCAGATCTTGATCCTCCTTGGTCACGCGGTCGCCCTTCCCCTCAGGTGGCATGGCCTTTTCATCGCTCTCAGGGAGGACTATTGACTTGATCAGAGTGCTGTCCGTGCTCTTGCCGGGAATCACAACCTTGTCGCCATCTTCCTTGCCACCTTTTTTGATGCCCTCGGGAGTGATCAGCAGCAGACCTCCCTTCGGCTTCTTGGCTGCACCCTTGTCGTCCTTGTCGGTGTGGCACTTGAAACACTTTGACTTGAGGATTGGAAGGATCTGCTTTTCAAAATCCACCTTGTCATCCGCGAACGCCCGCGATGAAACGAAAGTGATACCCATGATGCCTATGACACAGATGAGAAATCGCGGTTGAGTTTTCATGGTGCATTCTCCCGCTCGCAGTGCTTCGGTCAAGTCGTGAATCTCAAAAACAGGTGCGCCAGATTCTGGTCTGCACATTTTTCTTCTTTGCCTTCTTGCACTGTGCATCGGCTTTCTTTCCCTTGCCCACCGGCTTGTATTCATTCGCCCAGTTCTTGTCCACGAGCACCTTCAACTCCGCAACGCTCCCAGCGTGCTTGGGATCGCTCAGAATATTGTTGAATTCCTGCGGGTCGCTGTCGTGATCGTATAATTCCATTCCATGTTTGCCACCATCCCATTCAGCGTATCGCCAGCATTTTTTTAAAAAGACGTAGCCGCATCTCGTAAAAGTGCGGGAAGAAGCCACGGCAGCCAGCGAAGCATGCCTATTTCCTGCATTTTCGATTCGCGGCTGCGGGGAGAGCTTCCGTATTTCCCGCGTTCTTACGAACGCGGCTACGAAAATATGTAACCCGCTCTAAATCCAACTGAACGGATTCACCACCCGCACGCCGCCGCAGGTCTGGCCGTGACTCAGATCTTCGGATTGCAAGATCCTGCACTTGAGCTTCCGCGCGGCACCGGGGATGGCCGCGTTGTAGAACTGGATTTGATACCTGTGGCAGAGCACGAGCGCATCATTGAACAGCGCCAGAACGGTGAAACGCCGCCAGCCGTTGCAAAACACGACAGCTTCGTCATGGTTCAGCGCCAGTTTCTTCGGGTTCCACGCCACATGGTAAAACTCCTGAAGCACCTCAAGTGAGATGGCAAGGCTGTCAGCTTCAAGCAAAGCACGCACGATGCGCTGCCTCTCGAAGTCTTCCTTCTTCCGGATCGCGGCGTAAACCAGAATATTAGTGCTGAGGAATTTCACGCTGGTAAATCTCCTCGCGGTTCAATGGACCGACTGAGCCGGGACGCTCAGGCCTGGAATCCGCCAGATCCCAGAGCTTCTGCGGCTCAGGATCGATCTTGGCGGTCTTTCTTCCTTTCTTTGTGCTCGTCAGCGCGGTCATGGACTCCCGCACCAGTGCGCTCTATGACTTGCGCCGCTTCGCCGCTTCCACGCGGGCCGCGTGGTAAAGCTCATCATCCATAAAAACTGTGATGTTCCTTATGCGCTCACAATAATTGTGGACGGTGAATTCGAAAACACTTAAGCGATGGCACATCCTATACCGCCTCACCCTTGCAACGCGCCTCATCCCGTTCCACGATCAATCCATGCCGCCCGCACCCACCGACCAGTCCACCGTGCGCCGCGTCGTCCTCGCGAGCTTCATCGGGACCACGGTGGAGTGGTATGATTTTTTCCTCTATGGCACCGCAGCCGCCCTGGTGTTCAACAAGCTCTTCTTCCCCACCTTCGCGCCGGGCGCGGGCACGATGGCGGCCTTCGCCACCTATGCGGTGGGCTTCTTTGCCCGGCCAATCGGCGGCATTGTCTTCGGGCATTTCGGCGACAAGATCGGCCGCAAGTCCATGCTGGTGACCACGCTGATGCTGATGGGCATCGCCACGTTCTGCATCGGCCTGTTGCCGACTTACGACCAAGCGGGAATTCTGGCGCCGGTGCTGCTTGTTACCCTGCGCTTTGTCCAGGGCTTCGGGGTCGGCGGCGAATGGGGCGGTGCGGTGCTCATGGCCGTGGAGCACGGGCACGCCGGTCGGCGCGGCCTGTTTGCGAGTTGCGTTCAGGCTGGCATGCCCGTCGGCCTGTTGCTGGCCAACGGCGCATTCATGATCTGCTCGCGGATGGAGGAGGCGGACTTTCTAGCCTGGGGCTGGCGCGTGCCCTTCCTCCTGGGCATCCTGCTCCTCGGTGTCGGGATGTTCATCCGCCTCCGCGTGATGGAAAGCCCGGTCTTCACCGCGTTGCAAAACGAAGCGCCGCCGCCGAAGGTGCCCGTGCTCGAGGTGCTCCGTCTCCAACCGCGCAACGTGCTGCTCGCCATGGGCGCACGCTTCGCGGAGAACGCCTTCTTCTACATCCTCACCGTCTTCGTGCTGAGCTACGGCTCGACCCGGCTGGGCCTCGCCAGTTCCACGATGCTCAACGGCGTGCTGCTCGGCTCCGCGGTGCAGTTCCTCGTGATCCCGCTCTTCGGCGCGCTGTCAGACCGCCTCGGACGCAGACCGGTCTATCTCGGCGGCGCGGTGTTTCTCGCGCTGTTCGCGTTTCCGTTCTTCTGGATGGTGGACAGCGGAAACACCGGCGTAATCGCGCTGGCGATCACAATCGGCCTCGTGGGCCACGCCGCGATGTATGGGCCGCAGGCCGCCTTCTTTTCGGAGTTGTTTGGCACGCGGGTGCGCTACACCGGCGCGTCGCTCGGCTATCAGCTCGCGTCGCCGCTGGCCGGCGGACTTGCGCCGCTGATCGCCACCGCGCTGCTCGCCTGGTCCGGCGGCAAACCGTGGCCGATAGTGGTTTACTTGCTCATCATGTCCACAATCACCATCGTCTCCGTCTGGCTCGCCGCAGAGACGCACCGTGATGACTTGCGAAAGTGAACAACCCGAAATCAGAAAATGGCGCACCATGATTAACATGAGATGCAGGATTGTGGGAGGGTCACTTGTCAGCAAGAGCCTGCCCGGTGTGTGAATGTGCGCATCCTCGCATCTTCATTCTGTTACTCTTGTAAATCCTGTCCAAAGACTTTCGGGTGCACACTCGAGGTTCAGCGCTCGATCGCCAGCGCGATCCCCATGCCGCCGCCCACACAAAGCGATGCGATGCCACGCTTCAAATTGTTGTCCTCCATGATGTGAAGCAACGTCACCAGCACCCGGGCACCGCTGGCGCCGATGGGATGGCCCAGCGCTATGGCGCCGCCGCGCTGATTGAACTGCGCCATGCTTAGACCAAGCTCGCGCACGCAGGCGAGCGTCTGCGCAGCGAAAGCCTCGTTAATTTCGATGGCATCCACATCGCCGATGCTCCACCCGGTTTGTTCGCAGAGATTGCGAATCGCAAACACAGGGCCAAGTCCCATCAGCGCCGGATCGCATCCCACAGCGCACGAGGCAACGATGCGCGCGCGCGCTTTGAGCCCGTGCTTTTCACAGGCACCCGCATTGGCAACGAGCACGAGGGCCGCGCCGTCGTTCATGCCGGACGCATTGCCCGCTGTCACCGTCCCGCCCTCACGAAATGCCGGCTTGAGCTGAGCAAGCTTCTCCAATGTCGTATCCGCGCGCGGATGCTCGTCGGCCTCGACCGGACCTCCGCGCGTTTTCACGCTGACGATTTCACGCTTGAACATTTCGCGGCTCGCCGTCACGCGCTGCTGGCTCAGCAGCGCGAAAGCATCCTGCTCCTCGCGCGTGATCCTGAACTTCTCCGCAATTCGTTCCGCGGTTTCGCCCATTCCAATATTCAGGACGGGATCAGTTAACCCGTCGGTTAAAATACCATCGATTAGCGCTGAATCACCGAGTTTTTTTCCGAGACGCATGTCTGTCGCATAGTGCGGCGCCCGGCTCATGGACTCGACGCCGCCTGCAAGCACGAGGCCCGCTTCGCCGTGCTCGATGCTTCGCGCGGCGAGCGAAACGGCCTTCAAGCCGGACGCGCAGGCCATGTTTACTGTGAACGCGGGCGACGACAGGGGAAGAACGAGCCGCAATCCGAGCTGGCGCGCGACATTCATGCCCGCCCCAGCCTGCAGCACCTGTCCGAGCACCACCTCTTCAACGTGCTGGCGCAGACCCTTCGGCACCATGGATTGAGCAAGTTGAACGACGAGATCGGAAGACGTGACGGAAGCAAGCCCACCGCCCAATCGCCCGATCGGCGAACGCTTGGCCTCGGTGATGAAGATTGGCTGTTTGTATTTCATGAGGGATAAAAACAAGGTTGCGGCATCGGTCGGGGATGCCCGATGGACGGAGTAAACTCCATCAGGGAGAGAACCTGAACTGCCATATCAACACCGTCTGCGACTTCAATCAATCGCAAACCTTCGCGCGTCAGTTCAAACACGGCGCGCTCGGTGACATAGAGCACCTCCTGGCCACGCGCCAGCGCCGAGGGACCGTGAAAACAGACTTGGGCGACGCGCTTCACGAATTTAGCGTGCTTCCCCTCGCGCACGATGCGCAGCCTGCCGTCCTCGACCACCACCTCGAGGCCACCAGCGGTAAAAGTGCAGCAGAAAATTACGCGTTTGGCACTCTGGGAGATATTCACGAAACCTCCCACGCCGGCGAAACGACCGGCAAACTGGCTGACGTTCACGCTCCCCTTTTCGTCGATTTCAACCGCGCCGAGCACGGTGGTATCGATGCCGCCACCATCATAGAAATCGAACTGCGAAGGCTGGTCAATGATCGCCTCTGGAAAGTAACTACAGCCAAAGTTCAGACCGGAGGCGGGAACGCCGCCAATGGGGCCGCTCTCAATGGTGAGCGTAAAGTCCTGCAGGCACCCCTTCTCCGCAGCCACGGCTGCCACGGTTTCCGGCAGACCGATACCGAGGTTCACAATGTCGCCCTCCCGGATCTCCATCAGCGCGCGACAGCCAATGATTTTCCGTTCGGAAAATCCCAGCGCTTCAATACCTTCGGCGCCATCGCCCGAGACGACAAACGCCTCTTCAAACTTGGCGCCAAAAGTCTGCTCGTGCATCACACCCCCCGTGGTGACGATATAATCCACGAGAATTCCCGGCACGCGCACGGATTTCGGATCCGCGATGCGGTCAATGACGCTTTCCACTTGGGCGATAACAATGCCCCCGTGGTTCTTCGCGGCCTGAGCGATGGGCAGCACCTCGCCAATAATACCCTCGCGGTCCATGCTCAGGTTCCCGCGCGCATCCGCATACGTCGCGCGGATGAGTCCGACATGCACCGGCATGGGCTTGTAACGCAGCCACTCCTCGCCATCTAGCGTGACAAGCTCCACCAGCGGCTCCGTCGTGCGCCCGTTCATACGCCCGCCCGTCTGTCGCGGGTCAATGAATGTGTTCAAGCCCACCTTCGTGATCACGCCAGGGCGCTTGGCCGCGATCTCGCGCAACAGCACACACATAACCCCCTGCGGAAAATTATAGGCCTCGATTTCATTGGCCAGCGCGAGACTTCCCAGCTTCGGCGCAAGATTCCAGTGGCTGCCGATCGCCCGTTTGATCAAACCGACGTGCGCCAGGTGATTGAGCCCGCGATCGCCTCTATCCCCTTGCCCGGCTGCGTAAAGCAGGGTGAGATTTTTTGGCGATCCAGTTTTGAGAAATCGCCTTTCCAACGTGCAGGTAAGCAGCTCGGGATGCGCTGCGCCAACGAAGCCGCTAACAACGACCGTCGCACCGTCAGGGATCGCGGCGATGGCTTCGACGGCGGTGACGATGCGCGCCGCGGCTCTCATCCACGCCAGCCTCCGTTAACCTCGATGGTCTGCCCGGTGACATAGCTCGCGAGAGGCGAGCAAAGGAACAGCGCCACCTCCGCGACCTCGCGGGTCTCGCCGAAGCGCTTCAGCGGCACATTTTTTAGCATGTCCGCGCGCACGGTTTCAGGAATCGTATCCGCCATCGCGGTGCTGATGACGCCGGGCGCGATGGCATTGGCACGAATATTCCGTTTTGCGCCTTCGTGGCTGAGCACGCGAGTCAATGCGAGCACGCCTCCCTTCGCCGCCGCATAGTTCGCCTGACCAAAAAATCCCTGAAGTGCCGCGATGCTGCCCATGTTCACGATGGCACCACCATCACGCATGATCTCCAGGGCGAACTTGCAGCAGTGAAACACTCCATTGAGATCAACATCAAGCACTGCCTTCCATTCATCGAGTGACATTTTCGCAATGGTGCGATCACGAATGATGGCCGCGTTGTTGATGAGAAAATCCAGGCTGCCGCACTTTTGACGGACAGTTTGCATCATGGCCTGCACCGCGTCCGCCTGCGACACATCCGCGGCGATGACGTGCGCGCTGCCCGGGCGCGCCGCATTGAGTCCGGCAGCAACCCCGTCTGCGTCAGTGCGGGTCGTTCCCATATCTGGGTGATTCAGCATGATCGTCGCGCCCGCCGAGTGAAAGGTCCGCGCCATCTGTGCGCCAATGCCCTGCGATGCACCGGTAACCAGCGCGACTTTTCCAGTGAGATCAATTCCATAACTCATGATCACCCACTTGAACAATACCGCGGCGCGGTGTCAATCTTTGATCGAACACAAATGGACGGCAGCACCCTTCGACGGCAGAAATGCTGGCATTCCAACCGTAGCCACGACAATCGCTTCGCGGCTGCGCACCCGTCGTGTCACTCTGCGCGGTTCCATCAACCGCGCTTCGCTGTCGCGCAGAATTCGGTGCGCGCCCGCAAATCAGGGTTGTTTGTGGCACAAACTGCGCAAACAATCTGGTCACACCCATGCGCTCCGCCGCCGTTCAAATCGTGCAAACTCTCGTTCAAGCCGGTCACCAGGCCGTCTTCGCCGGCGGTTGCGTGCGCGATATGCTGCGTGGTGTGGAGCCGAAGGACTATGACATCGCCACCAGCGCGCGGCCCAAACAAGTGCAGGCTCTCTTCGCAAAGTCCTTTTCCATAGGCGCTCACTTCGGTGTGATCATCGTGGTCGCGGACGGACACCCGTTCGAAATCGCCACCTTTCGGCGCGACGGAATCTATACCGACGCCCGCCGGCCCGACTCCGTGGAGTTCACCGACGCGGAGGAGGATGCCAAGAGGCGCGATTTCACCGTAAACGGATTGTTCTTCGATCCGCTCAAGGATGAAGTGCTGGATTATGTCGGCGGTCGAGCAGACCTCGACAAGAAAATCCTGCGGGCCATCGGCGATCCAGCCGCGCGCTTCCAGGAAGATCATCTCCGTCTGCTGCGCGCGGTGCGCTTCGCGACGACACTTGAATTTACCATCGAAGAACACACCTTCCGCGCCATCTGCGAATCGAGCGCCGGGATCAGGACGATCAGTGCGGAACGCATCCGTGACGAGCTCTCCCGCATCCTCCTGCATCCAACTCGCGTGCGCGGCTTCGACCTGCTGGTGGACACCGGCCTGATGAAGGAAATTCTGCCTGAGATTATGCGGCTCAAGGGTTGCGAGCAGCCTCCGCAGTTTCATCCGGAAGGCGATGTTTTCGTCCACACCCGGACAATGCTGGGAATGCTGCCGCCGGACGCATCACTGCCGCTCGTTTTATCAGTGTTGTTTCATGACATCGCCAAGCCCGCGACATTCGCGGTGGATGACACGGGCCGCATCCGTTTCAACAACCACGACAAACTCGGCGCGCAGATGACGGAGGAAATCCTGCGGCGGTTAAAATTCCCCAACGCCATCATCAGCCCCACCGTAGATGCCGTGGACAATCACATGGTCTTCAAGGACGTGAAGCAGATGCGCGTTTCCCGGCTCAAGCGCTTTCTTGCTCGTCCGACGATCGAGGAAGAACTCGAACTGCACCGCGTGGACTGCTCCAGCAGCCATGCCATGCTGGACAACTATGAGTTCCTCCGCGCGAAACAGGCCGAGTTCGCCGCTCAACCTGAACCTCTGATTCCGAAGCCGCTCATCAACGGACACGATCTCATCTCCCTCGGTTTCGCGCCTGGCCCCAAAATTCGCGAAATGCTGAACGGGGTGCAGAATCTTCAACTCGAAGGCACCCTGCGCACGCGGGACGAAGCGCTGGAATGGGTGACAAATCAGACCCGATGAAGCAATCCCGCGCTGCAAATATTTTTCAAATTAAAGCTTGTTCACTGTGGTGACCACCCGATAACTCGTGAATGAAACGATACATTGCCTCCGTCGGTGCCCTCACAGCCACGCTGCTGTTGTCGGCTTGTTTTGAAATGTCATCTGTCGTGACCGTCAACAAAAACGGCACCGGCACCATCGATGAGACCGTGCTCGTCGGCGCGCAACTAAAGGCCATGATGGCCTCCATGCCTGCCGATGCTGGCGGACAGGGCGGGCCGAACATGAAGGACCTGGTGCCCGACAAGGCCAAAGCCGAGGAGCGCGCCATGAAGCTCGGTGAAGGCGTGACCGTGAAATCACACGAACCCGTGACGATGCCCGACGGACGCGAAGGCGTGAAGGTCACCTACGCCGTGGCCGATATCAACAAGCTCAAATACCAGCCCTTCGACTCCAAGGGCGGCGAAGGTGCCGAATCGAAGCCGATCACTTTTGCGCTCAGCGGAGACACGCTGAAAGTCTCCATGCCGCCCGACAAGCCGAAGGATAAATCAGTCCCAGAAAAGCCAAAAATACCCGCCGAACAGATGCATGCGCAGTTGGCGATGATGAAGCCGATGTTTGCCGGCATGCGCATGGCTGTCCAAATCAAGGGCGGAAGCGGGATCGCTAGCAGCGACGCCTCCAACCTGAGCAGTGACACTGTGACCATCATGGACATCCAGTTCGACAAGATCATGGAGAAACCCGAGGTCTTCGGTAAGTTCATGGAGACAGCCGACGACAAGAGCCTGACCCCGGCCCAGGTCGCCGAACAGTTCAAGGGCGTGGACGGCATCAAGGTCGAGGGCAAGGAGAAGATCACGATCAAGCTGAAGTGAGAGGCTGGGAACTGATTCTCCAAGAAATCCAAAGGCCGGAGCTCAGACTCCGGCCTTTTTCATTTTCGCCATTGTAGCCGTGCTTGTGAAAGCGCGGGATTCTGTTCGGCGGACCAAACCACATACAACCATTCTCCCGGCGTTTTCGCTTCGCGGCTGCGCAACACGAACACGGCTACACCAGAACGATTGGCGGAGCAGCCACCCCGCCGCCCGGTTTCCCTGAGCGGCGGCGCGTTTCATTGCGCCGCGCCACCCCATTCCACAGAGACCAGGCAAACGTCATCGTCAAAAGCACGCGAGGCGGAGAAGTTGAGCGCTTCCCCGACAAGTTCTCGCAGCAGTTCAACGGACGGATGCCGGAGCCGCTGACGCACGGCACCGATCAGGCGATCGAGCCCGAACTCCTCGCCGGAGACGTCAGTCACTTCGCGGATTCCGTCGGTGTAGAGTAGAATGAGGTCGCCGGGGCTGAGTTTCTTTTCCGTGACGGGATACTCGGATTTTTCGAGCAGGCCAAGCACGGCCCCCGGGGGTTCGTTACCAGCGTAGATGCGTTCCACTGCGGCCGCATCGCGACGCAACAGAAGCGGACTGGGATGCCCCGCGGTGGCGAAGGAAACCCGCGCGTTCGCGGCGTCCGCGACCATGTAGAACGCTGTGGCAAACATGGTGGAGCCGGTCTGCCGCAGCACCTTGACCAGACCTTGATTGATCTGGGCGAGAAATCGTCCTGGCTGCGTGGCGGCCGGTTTGCATTCTTCCAGCAGACCGCGAATGAGCGTGGTCACGAGCGCGGCGCGCACCCCGTGGCCCATGACATCGCAGATGAAGACGCCCGCCTGCGAATCGGAAAGGGGCAGGACGTCAAAAAAATCGCCGCTCACTTCGCTCGACGGCTGGAAGATATGGTGAAAGCGAAGCCGGCTGGCTTCCAGCGTGGATCCGCTGGGGAAGCGCGGATATTGCCGCGGGAGGAACGCGAGCTGGAACTCACGCGCGAGATTGAGATCCTCCTGAAGCTGCTCATTGCGCAGCCGCAGCTCCTCCTGCGCGTGCTTGCGCTCGATGGCGTAGCGCATGGCCCGCACGAGCAGGTCGCTGTCCGCGCGGCCCTTCACCAGGTAATCCTGCGCGCCCTTCTGCACGGTGACGATGGCCACGTCTTCGTCATTCAACCCGCTGAGAACGATGGTGGCCACCTGCGGCGCATGAGCGTGGAAGTAAAGAAACGTGTCCAGCCCGCGGCTTTCCGGGAGGCCGAGATCCAGCAGCACCACATCGAAGTTCTCCCGGCGCAACAGCGCCAGCGCGGCGTTGCGGGACTCGACGTGTGTCAGCTTGAATTGCGAGGAGGCTGAATCCCTCAAGGCTTCGCGCAGCAGCAACGCGTCCGCGGGATTGTCCTCCACGAGCAGCACGCGAATCGGTGCCGGAGCATTGGAACTGGTGAGGGTGTTGTCCATGGCATGAAGTCATCGCACATCCATCTCGATCCACCGCGACCTCACTCCGGCGGCAGCGTGACCACCGTGAACCAGAAATCCTTGATGGCCAGCACCACTTCTACAAAACCGGAAAAATCCACCGGCTTGGTGATGTAGCAGTTCGCATGCAGACCGTAGGCGCGCAGCACGTCCTCCTCGCGCTTGGAGGTTGTCAAAATCACGACGGGGATGCATTTCAACGCATCGTCCGCCTTGATTTCTGCGAGGACTTCGCGGCCGTCTTTGCGCGGCATGTTCAAGTCCAGCAGGATCAGGTCGGGACGCGGCGCATCCGCATGCTTGCCTTGCCTGCGAAGAAACTCCATCGCCTCCACGCCATCCTCGACCACGTGCAGATTGTTGTGCAATTTCGCCTGCGCGAGGCACTCGCGCGTCATCAGCGCGTCAGTAGGGCTGTCCTCCGCCAACAACAACTCGATTGGTCGCAAGACGTCGTTCATGGCAGAGCACTCCCCTTGGCATGGGGAATTGTAAAGTAAAAAGTTGACCCCTTGCCCGCCGCAGACTCCACCCAGATGCGCCCGCCGTGCCGTTCGACGATTTTCTTGCACAGTGCCAGTCCAATCCCGGTGCCGGAATACTTGCCGCGGCTGTGCAGGCGCTGGAAGAGCACGAAGATGCGCTCGAAGTATTGCGGCTCGATGCCAATGCCGTTGTCGCTCACGGAGAAGAGCCATGCGTCTCCCTCGCGCCGCGCGCCGACGTGGACGAACGGTGCCTGCTCACCCCGATATTTGATCGCGTTGCCGATGAGATTTAGCAGCAACTGCCCCATCTGCGTGCGATCGGCGACGATTTCCGGCAACGGATCGTGCGTGACAAGCGCGACAGATTCGGTGACCGCGACCGCGAGATTTGCGAGCGTGGTTTGAAACACATCCTCGCAGCTCACCGGCTCGAACGGCCGGCCCTTCGTGCTCACCCGCGAATAGGTCAGCAGGTCGTTGATGAGTGTGCGCATGCGCGTCGCGCCTTCGACGATGTGCTTCATCAGTTCACGTGCGCCCTCATCCAACTGGCCCTGGCACCGGCGCTGCAGCAACTCCACACACCCCGACACCGCGCGCACCGGCTCCTGAAGATCGTGCGACGCGACGTAGGCGAAAATCTCCAGTTCCTTGTTCGACCGCTCCAGCGCAGCCGCCGTTACCTTTAGCGCCAGCTCTGCTTGTTTGCGATCCGTCACGTCCAAGCACACTCCCGCCATGTGCACGGGCCGCCCTTCTGCATCCGGATACACCTTGCCCCGTGAAACGAGGAATCGAACACTGCCATCCGGCCAGACCACGCGAAATTCGTCATCCAGTTCATCGCCCGTCTGCGTGCAGCGGGTGAGCGCCTCAGACAGTTGCAGCCAGTCGTCGGGATGCACGATCTGCTGAAAGTTTTTCAGCCCTCCAATATACGTCTCCGTTGTCAAGCCAAAGAGCCGCGGAAGATAGGCATCGGAACTGGATACATCCGTCTCCATATTCCAGACCCACGTGCCTATCCTTGCGGAGACCAGGGCGAGGTCGAGCCGGTCCCTGCTTTCCTGCAATGACTCCTCCGCAGACCTGCGCGCGATGTCCAGACGATGAAGCGCCAGCGCATTCCATGTGATCAATCCAGCAAACACCGCGACGATGACTGTCGTCAGCATCGCTATTCCGAGCGCCGTGCCATACAGTCCGTGCACCTGTCCCTCCAGCCGCAGCCATGCCAGCAGGACCGGGATCACAATCGCCGCCGGCAGCAGTCGGCGCGCCATCACGCCACCCGCACTGTCGGCGGTAACCACGGCGACCATGCCGCGTTCCGGATGCGCGAGCAGAATGCCCGCCGACAAAATCAGAAAAGTCACTGCCGTATACAAAGCCATCCCGGCGGAGCGAAGCTCGGGTATCCCGAAAAAGAGCGCCGGTTCCTCTAAAATATGTCCGATCAGGGCGAGCCCGGACAAAGCCGCCACCGGCAGCAGCAGCCAAGCAGACGCACGAGGCGAGCGGCCAACGTGCAGGAGGAGCAGGGACGCCCCGACAAAAACCAGATTGCACGCCGTCATGAAGGACACCCGCAGGGGGCTGAATGGTGTGTCGCGAAGAAACGTCGCATGAAGCAGCCAGTCCTCCACAGGGAAACTGCGTCCCGCCGCATACTCTGAAAGCGAAAGCAATCCGGCTCCCGTCACCAGGACCGCGCAGACCGTGGCAACTCCCGTCATCTTGGCGTGACGCGTCTCCGCTGTTAGCCACCACATGGAAAAACCCGCAAGAATAAGCGGCACCGCCGTCCTGATCTTCATCTCCGCCAGCCCTGGCATGATGCTCTTCAACACCGAAATGTCGAACATCCAGCCCATCAGCACCAAGCAGCCCGCCGCCATCGTCATGCCCGCTGCAACCCTTGAGGCTGCCTTCAACGCGCAAATTCGCTGGAGATTTTGCCTCGTGTTCATGACCTGGACTGTCTTGTCCCGACGGAAAATACAAACCCCCGCGGGCGACCATTGTTCAATTAATCATCGCACAAATCCCTGTGGCTGCCAGGAAATCTTGGCGGCGGGACACGGGATCAATGCCCGTCACTCCCCTGCGCCGGCAGTCATGGAATCAGCCACCCCGCCACATCCTTTGCAAAATAAGTGAGGATCATGTCCGCGCCCGCACGGCGGATGCCGATCAACGTTTCCAACACGACTTTTTTCTCGTCAATCCAGCCGCTCGCAGCGGCGGACTTGATCATCAGATATTCGCCGCTCACTTGATAAGCCGCAATGGGCAGTGGCGTGACCTGCCGGAGCCGGTGGATGATATCGAGATACGGCGTCGCTGGCTTCACCATGAGAATGTCCGCACCTTCGGCCTCGTCGATCTTCGCCTCGCGCTCGGCTTCACGGGCATTCGCGGGGTCCATCTGATAGGTTTTTTTGTCGCCGGAGCGCGGAGCGGAATCGAGTGCACCACGGAACGGACCGTAATACGCACTGGCATATTTCGCTGCGTAGGAAAGTATCGAGACCTCGGTGAACGACTCCATGTCAAGGGCTTCACGAATTGCGGCAATCCGCCCGTCCATCATGTCGCTGGGTGCCACGATATCCGCTCCAGCCTTCGCATGACAGAGCGCCTGCTTGCACAATGCGACCACGGTCTCGTCGTTCAAGATGCGGCCATCATCCGCGACCAGACCATCTTGGCCGTCCGCGTTGTAGGGATCGAGGGCAATATCGGTAATCACCATCAGTGACGGATGCGCGGCCTTTAGCGCCTTGATCGCACGCGGCACCAGTCCGTCAGGATTCCACGCTTCTTCACAGCCGCGCGTTTTCAATTTGTCCGCAATCGCCGGAAACAAAACCACCGCCGGAATGCCCAGCGCATGCGCCTCGCCAGCTTCTTTCACCAGACCATCGAGACTCCAGCGTTTGCAACTAGGCATGGAGTTGATCGGCTGATCATCTGCACCCGCATGAACAAACAAGGGGTAAATCAAGTGCGCCGCAGTCAGTTCCGTCTCGCGCACGAGATCACGCATGGCGGCTGACTTGCGGTTGCGGCGGGGGCGGATGGGGAGATTCATAGTGTATTCAAATCGACCAGTCGGCGAGTTTTAAACCTTTCACCCGCTTGAATTCGCGGGTGTTGTTGGTGACGAGGGTGAGATCGCGACGCAGCGCCTGGGCTGCAATCAGACGGTCATACGGCCCGATGGGAGTGCCCGCCTTCTCCAGCGTTGCACGAATCAATGCGGCTTGAATGGCATCCGACTCATCGAAAACCACAACGTGAAATGGGTGCAAAAATTCTGTCAGCTTCTGCAGCATTTTCTCACGTGACTGACTTTTTTCACATCCAGTGCGCATCTCAAAAACTGTCACCACCGACATACCAATCTCATCATGACGATACTGCGCCAGACGATGCGCCGTCAAAGCGGGATGGTTCTTTATGATGTAAGAACAAATGTTCGTGTCGAGCAACCAGCGCATGATTCAATCGAAGTTGAGGTCGCGCACCTGATCGGGCCATTGCTCCCGCCCGTTGGGCATGAAGTCATCCCCCGCAGCGGTCCAGCTGTTCCACCACTTGTCCCAATCGAATTTCTCCACCGGCTCCAGCACCACAGCCTTCCCTTCGCGCCGGATCAAAACCTCAGTGCCGGGAAAGCGAAACTCCTTCGGCAAGCGCACCGCCTGGCTGCTGCCGTTGCGGAACAACTTCGCACGCAAGCCATTGATCGCAGGCTTACGCTGCGCAGGGCGAACCGCCCTGCGCTTGGGCTTGGGCTTTGATTCCGTCTTCATGGAAAAAGTATATACTTTCTGTATAGACTCTGCAAGATCATTTCGGTCGCACCTCAAACCCATCTTTGGTGTCCTTGATGACCCACCCCGCAGCTTCGAGTTTTTTGCGAAGTTCATCGGCAGCGGCCCAGTTCTTCGCCTGCTTCGCGACCCAGCGTTGTTCAGCAAGCTGTTGAATGTCATCGGGCACGGTGACGGTTTTTTCCGCAATGATTTCGGGAAGAACTATGCCGATGGCATCGAGGATGAAATGCAGGCTCCCTAACGCAGCTTTGGCATCGGCAGCGGAGAAGCCGGCCACCTTCGTGCTGTTCACGACGCCGAAGACGCAACCGAGTGCCTTGGGAACATTCAGATCATCGAGCAGCGCGAGCCATGCAGCCTCGAAGATTCCAGCGTTTCCATTTCTGACGAATTCATCATGCGACTGCGGAGCCATGATGCCAGTCTTGTCGCGCAGCACCTTCTCGAACTTCACAAGGTTCGCCAACGCAGAGCGCGCTGCGTCCAGTGAGTGCAAAGTAAAATTCAACGGCCCGCGATAATGCCCGCTCACAAGCACATAGCGCACCTCGGCGGGCGTGAAACCGCGTTGCTTCAAGTCGTCGAGCGTGTAGAGGTTGCCGAGGCTTTTGCTCATCTTGCCGCCGTCCACCATGAGATGCGCGATGTGCATCCAATGCCGCGCGAAATGGCCGCCAGTGGCGCAGCAGCTCTGGGCGATTTCGTTTTCGTGATGCGGAAAAATAAGATCGATGCCGCCGCTATGGAGGTCGAACTCCGCGCCGAGATACTCCAGCGACATAGCGCTGCATTCGAGATGCCAGCCGGGGCGACCCCTGCCCCACGGACTGTCCCAGGCATTGGCACCATCCTCAGGCTTGTGCGCTTTCCACAAGGCAAAATCAGCGAGCGCGTCCTTGCTGTATTCGTCGCTGTCGTTCGCGCCCTGCGCGGCACCGAGACGAAGCTCGCGATCTTCGAGATGCGAAAGTTTTCCGTAATCGGCAAACGACGCGACACGGAAATAAACTGAACCGTCGCCAGCTTTGTAAGCGTGACCGCGCTTGATCAAATCCTCGATCATCTTGATCTGATGTGGGATGTGCTCCGTCGCCTTTGGCTCCACATGCGGCGACAGCAGATTCAACGCGGCGCAGTCAAGATGAAAAAGCTTCGTCCAATGCTGTGTGAAATCCGTCAGCGACTGCCCGGCCTTGACTGAATCACGGATCGTCTTGTCATCCACGTCGGTGATGTTCCGCACATGGAGCGTCGGCGTGCCGCTCAATTCCACGACACGGCGAAACACATCCTGCGCAATGAACGTGCGGAAGTTGCCGATATGTGCCGGGCCATAGACCGTGGGGCCGCAGCCGTAGAAGCCGAGCCGTTTCCCGTCGGCAGGCGTGACGGGGATCGGCCGGCGCGTCAGCGTGTCGTGGAGTAGCAGCGCAGGCTTGTCTGGCATGAGATGTTCGGAAAATGCAATCGATTATGCCCGTCAAGTCTGTCTCGATACGCGATGATCTTCGTAGGCTGGGCCGAGCCGGGTGAACGCCGCAGGATCATGTCCCACCAGGACGCCGCACATGTGGATGACGATCGCCGCCTGCCAGGCGTCATTTTCTCCGAGGCGTTGACGGGTCTGACGCTGGAGTCTGGCGGCAATCTCCGCATGAATGCGATGAATTCCCTGCCATCGAAATTCGCCGAGGTAAGCGACAGTCCTCGCCTGGTCCCGCGCGCCTTCCAGAACTTCCGTGAGTGTCACGGGACTGATCCAAAGCTGTGCTTTTGCATTCCGCCGCAGCCAGTCCGCTGCAGGGCCGGATACGCCACGTTCAAGTTCGTTGAGAAGATCAATCACGAACGACGAGTCGAGAAGGCAACGCTTCCGCGTCATGCGCGCCGAACCTTTCGGGTCTTTTTCAATCGCTTCTCGAAGTCCGCCAGCACATCCGCAGCCGTCACGAACGGCTCCTCCGCAATCATCTGACGCACAAGCTGCGAGGGCTTCATGCCTTCCCTTCTGGCGCGCCGGCTGAGGATGGCTTTCTCCTTGTCGGTGATGCGGACGGTGAGCACAGGCATGGTATGACAATTGTAGGACAAGTGCCGGCCATGTCAACGACCAGGTCTGCACTGAGTTTGCTTTGACCGCGCCCCAATCTGGCGGCAACGAAACAGATGCCCCGCAACTGCGCGCTCTTTGTCTGGTTCCGCATCCTGTTCAACTGCCGGTTTTACTATCCCGTCTATACGATCCTGTTCCTCGACTTCGGACTGAACCTCTCGCAGTTCGCACTGCTGAACGTCGTGTGGGCCATCAGCATCGTCTGCCTCGACCTGCCGCTGGGCGCATTGGCGGATGTCATCGGTAGGCGGCGCATGGTCATCATCGCGGCGTCGATCATGGTCGTGGAGATGCTGGTCTTTGCGTGCGTGCCGGTCGGCGGCGATGCCCTGAGCCCGTCGAAGGGGCCGTGGGTGTTTTACGTATTTCTGCTCAACCGCGTGCTCAGCGGTGCGGCGGAAGCCTTTGCCAGCGGAGCCGACGAGGCACTGGCCTACGATTCCATTCCGCAAGCTGATCGTGCGTCTGTCTGGCCGCGTGTCATGGGACGGTTGAACCGCTGGATGTCCGCAGGATTCATTGCAGCGGCGCTCATCGGCGCATTCGCCTACGACTCCGCCAGAATGAGCTGGCTCACCGGCACAACGCTGGGCAAGACAACCACGCTGAAGTTTCCCATCTACCTCTGCGTGCTGACAGCGCTCGGCTGTCTCTTCGTTGCCCTCACATTGAAAGAGGCGAAGCATGAGGGGCCGCTGCTCGCGTTCCGGGAGAAACTCCGCACCAGCTGGCGCGGCATCCGCCAGGCCGCCGCCTGGATCTGGAGCACGCCTGCGGCATTGCTCCTGCTGACGCTGGGCTTCCTGCTCGACAGCATCGTGCGCCTTTTCTACACCGTGGCCAGCAACTACTACCGGCTGGTCGGAATTGAAGAAGCATGGTTTGGCGTCATCTCCGTCGTTGGATCACTCATGGCCCTCTTCACGACTGGCTGGATGGAATGGCTGGTGAAAAGGCGCGGCGCGCCCTTCAACTTCGCACTGGTCATCGGGATGATCGCGTGGGGATTGATCGTGCTGGCGCATCCTGTTCCGGGGTGGTTCGGCATCGCGCTGCTGACACCGATCTTTCTCTCCATGCGCTTCTTTCATTTTTTCCTGTCACATTACTTGAACGACCTGACGGATTCCGCCCACCGGGCGACGGTGCTGAGCTTCAAAAGTCTCTCGATGAACCTTGCCTACGGCGGGTTGACGCTGCTCTTTGGCTGGCAGACGGCCTTTCTCTCGGGTCGGCTTGGCTTGAAGAACGAGGATCCGCAGGTATTCGCGGCCGCGCTGACGTGGTGGCCGTGGTGGTTTGCGGGGACAATGGTGGGTTATGTCGTGTTCCGCATGTGGAGAAACCCCGCCACCCTGCGAGGTTGACACGACCCTCATCAGATGCTTGTTGCGCGTTCACATTATGCTGGTTGAACTCAAACAACGCGAAAAAGAAGGCCGCCCGATCAACGTGGGTTTGATCGGCTGCGGCGCCATGGGACTCGGAATTGCTTATCAAGTCGGAAAGACCCCCGGCATGAGGCTGTCTTTCGTGGCCGATTTCAATGAAGTAGCGGCCAAAAAGGCCGCAGAAGTTTACGGCAAACCCACCAAAATCCTCAAAGACGGCATGGCCGCGCTGCAGGACGAGAAAATCCCCTGCGATGTCTTTGTCGAGGCCACCAATTCGATTATCGCCGCCTACGACTACTGCGCCGCCGCCATCGCCCGCAATGCACACTGCGTGCTGATGAACGCGGAAGTGGACGCCATCCTGGGTTTCCTTCTGCGCGATGCCGCCGCGAAACAGGGCGTCGTCGTCACCAGCGACTCGGGCGACCAGCACGGCGTGCTGGCGCGCATGATGGAAGAGATCGAGATGTGGGGCTTCGACATCGTGCAGGCCGGCAACATGAAAGGTTTCCTTCAGCGCGACCAGACGCTGGAAGGCATCGCGCCCATCGCGAAGCAGCTCAAGCTCTCCACCGTGCAATGCCTGGCTTACACCGATGGTTCCAAGTTGAACATCGAGATGTCTATCATCGCCAACGAATACGGCCTCACGCCCTTCGTGCCCGGCATGGAAGGCCCGCGCGCCAACAAGATGCAGGACGTCCTCGATGTATTTGATTTCGACAAATACAACGGCCAGGGCCGCGTGGATTACATTCTCGGCGCCAAGGAGCACGGCGGAGGCGTCTACGTTGTCGCCAAGTGCGAAAGCGAATTCCAGCAGGGCTACATGAACTATTACAAGGTGACCAACAGGCACCCTTATTATGTATTCCTGCGCCCCTATCACCTGTGCCATCTCGAAACTCCGCGCGCCATCGCTCTGGCCGCGCTCTACGGCAAGGCTGTCTGCACCATGCGCATGGGCCGCGTGACAGACACCTTCGCCTACGCGAAAAAAGATCTCGTGCCAGGCACTCTGGTGCAGCACGCCATTGGTGGCGATGAAGTCTATGGACTGATCGACGAAGCGAAAAAGGCCGATGCCGCGAACCACGTCTCGCAGGGCGTGCTCGACATCGAAGGCATCAGCGCCCGTCCTGTCATCAAGCGCAGAGTCGCCAAGAATACGCCGCTGACATGGGATGATGTGGAAATCCCGGCGAACCGGATGACTGAGCTTTGGGAGAAACAGAAGCCACTGTTGAAGACCCTTAGGGGATAGAACCTTAGTGGATTAGAGCTTGGAGCCATAGCATTTTTGCTTCGAAAGATGGATGAGCCTAGAAGACCTTCTGAAATCAAATCAGCCAAAGATTTGATCGTGTATCAGAAGTCGTATGCGCTGGCATTGCGGGTTTTTGATGTCGGCAAGCACTGGCCCATTGAGGAAAAATATGGCCTCACCTCGCAAATCCGCCGCTCATCAAGGTCAGTCTCCATGAATCTGCGGGAAGCTTGGGCGAAGCGACGCTACGAAGCACATTTTGTCTTGCAGCTGACGGATTGTGCTGGTGAGAACGCTGAAACTGACACCAGTCTCGACTTTGCAAAAGATTACAAATTTATAACACAGGAAGAACACTCCGAACTGGTTGCGCTAAACAACGAAGCCGGAAAGATGTTGACCTCGATAATGCACCATCCAGAGAAGTTTGTGCTAAATCTCTAATCATCTAAAGCTCCAAGACTCTACTATTCTAAATGTCTTCTTCCAAGCATGTCGTCATTCTGGGCGGAGGCCCCTGCGGCCTCTACGCGGCGCGCGTGCTTTCACGGGCCGGCGTGGCGGTGACGGTGCTGGAGAAGGGATCGCGGCCCGGAGGTCTGGCCACCTCGCATCTGCGCGGGGAGAACTGGTATGACATGGGCTGCCACATGCTCCATGAGTTCGACAAGGAGATTTACGAGGACATCATGGACATCATGGGAGACGAGAGCATCCCCGTGGAACTGAGCGCGAAGATTCGCTGGGCCGGAAGTTTTTACCGCTACCCGCTCCAGTTTCAGGACATGATCAAGGGCATCCCTTTCTTCAAGCTGGTCTTTTATACGCTCGGTCTTTTCTACGCGCAGATCAGGAAGACGCTCGTGCCTTGGACACCGAAGAATGCGGAGGAAGCGCTGCGCCAGCTTTACGGAGCGCCGCTGTACCGGTTTTTCTTCAAGGATTTTACTCATCGCTACTGGGGCATTCATCCGCGCGAGCTGAGCGCGACCTTCATCACCACGAAGATGCCGCGCCTCAGCGCGGTGGATGTGATCAAGAAGGCGCTGGGGAAATTCGGCATCAAAGACAAGGGTGCTGTCAAAGCCGTGGACAGCGCGCTGCACGAGGAGACGCTGCACTATTCCCGCACCGGTGCCGAGGCGATGCCGCGCTGCATCGCGGGTGCCATCGAAGAGTCGGGTGGACGGATCGTGGTCGATGCCGATGTCACGCGCGTCGAAATCCATGAGGGTCGGGTGACGCGGGTGCACTATTCCAAGGATGGACATGAACTGAGCCTGGAGTGCGACGAGTGCATCTCCACCATTCCCCTGCCCTGGCTGGTGCAGAAAGCTGATCCGGTGCCGCCGCAGGAAGTGTTGGAGGCCTCCCGCCAGCTCCGCTTCAAGCCGATTGCCATCTATGGCCTGCTCGTGAAGAAGGAGAAGTGCATCGATGCACTCTACATTTACTATCGCGACCGGGTCTTTCATCGCGTGGGCGAACCGAAGAACGCCGGCTTGATCGTCAAGCCGGAAGGGCACACCACGCTCATTGTGGAAACGACCTGCGAGATCGGCGACTTCAAATGGCAGGGTAGCGATGAGGCGAAGGAGCGCATCTATGCCGATCTCGAACTCGAAGGCATCTGCAAGAAAGTGGACGTGGTCGAAGTGAATCTGATGCACTGCGAGACCGGCTACCCGGTGTTTGCCCTCGGCTTCGAGCCGCACCTGGAGAAAGTGATGAAATGGGTGAAAGGAATCGAAAACCTCCAGAGCAATGGACGCCAGGGAGGATTCAAATATCCCAACATGCACTCCGCCATGCGCATGGGCGCGACTTGCGCCATGACGGTGCTGAAACGATTGAACGAATAGTTTTCACTTCACGACCGGAGCGGTGATCTCACGGTATTGAATGCTATTAATGAGAAAGAGGTCTGGATTGCCGTCGAGCCTTCCATAATACGCAGCACCCGGCATACGGGGATTGGTGGAGGCAAAGGTTAGCGTGTGAGTGGTGGGCGGATCCCCTGGCTTGGCGGGATTAATGACCATAATTTGAACCGTGAGCGCTGGATTTTTCAGCGCTTCATATCCAGCAGTGCGGTCCGTGACCCAGGTTTCAGCATCGAGGCTGACGAGCTTGTTAAGGAGGGCATCAATTTTGTCTTTTTGAATGAATTTGGTGACGTCCTTGGTGGCGATCTCGCCCTTCCATGAATTGGACGAGGGATCGTAATCGAGGGTGACGGCCGGAGAATCGCCTTCCGCGATGATAATGCGGCGAACCACCAGGGTGCTGAGATGCAAGATGCCAAGGTTCTGCCATTTCACGCTGTCTGTGGGGATGGCATTCAGCACAAAAGGGTTGATGCGGTAGATGAAGGGCTCGTGGTCGTAACGACAGAAGACGCGGCCTTCTGCATTCTGTCCGAACTGAAGAAGGGTGGACTTTTCACCTTCATGCCATTCAAGTTCGAACACGGGCTGATGGAGACCAAATAATTCAAGATTGGAAGCAGCGTCCGATGCAAACTCGCGAATCTGCGTAGCATTGAGTTCCGCGAACAACTGCAAGACGCGCTCTTGATTGGCGGGCAGCAGCTTTCCGAAACGGGAAAGCATCCAAGTCTCGCCTTGTTTATTGAGCATGATTTCGGGATGGGTGATATTTCGTATTTGCAGGGCGGTGACAGTGGTGGTGTCGATGACGGCGAGATGTGGTTCACGCAGGTCGTTGGGCTGAAGTTTCCAGACGGCGGCGGCTTTCCCTGGGAGAATATAGCTGCCGGGCCGGTTGCTGATGGTGGCGATGATTTCCGCATCTGGATCGGAACTGGGTTGAAGCGAAAGTTCCACGGGCTGGCTGAGGTCTTCGGCTTCGATGCTGACCTTCATGGAGGGAAGAACAGTGCTGGTGGTGGAAGTGGCGGCAGGAACTTTCCCGGCGGGCCGGGCTTCGATGTGGAGGAGAGCGGCGAGGACCGCGTTGACACGCCCGTCACTGGCGCGGGTCTGAAAAGGTTTGACGAGTTCCCAGGAGCGGTTGGCACCGCGCCGGAATTCCATAATGCCCGTGCCAGCCGAGAAGGTGATGCGCCTGACCTTGTCCGCTTTCAGCCTGATGAGAGTGGGATCACGCCACAGTTGAGCGGACGTCTGGAGCATGGCGAGGAAGTCGAATTTCTTCGCGTTGGAATCCTTGGATTTCGCGAGTTCGGCAAAAGGCAGGCGCACGGCGTGGATGACATCGCCACCCTTCAACTGCGGGATGGAAATGTAGAGGGAGTTTTCAATCGCGGTGCGGGTGCCGACCTTGCAAGTGGCAAGTTTCTTTCCGGCACCGGAAATGCTGAGAATAATGGCTGCGCCATTGAGGCCGGCGCGCTTGATGCTTTCATTCGAGAATGAGCCGGGCTTGAAGGATTCAATATTCTCCAAACGCAGCAGTATCTCGAGGACGGCTTGGATGGGCATGGGATTGGCGCGATCTTCGACCGGTGCGCTAACCCACCAGTCCTCACCTCGACGCTGAAGCGTGACGGATTGATCTTTCCCGGTGATCTCGATGGTATCGACCTGCTGTTTGTTAAAGGTGAACAGGCGCTGGTGGGCCGCGTCGGATTCGGAGGTGCGGGCAAGATCGTTCCTGGAGAGGAACCAAGCGAGTCCGGCGGTAAGGATGATGAGGGCGATGGTGGTGCGAAGTCGCATGTGCAGAAATCCCGCGCAGCCTGCGCGCAGGCATTCTTTCTAGCGCAGATTTACGCGAGGGCAAGGCGGGATGGCCTTGGGAACAGTATGGCTTGCCAAACGGAAATCAGGGCTGCGATTCGTGCACCTGACAGGAGTAAAGAACATAGCTGGTGGTCGAGCGAGGAACGAGCGGAACCACAGGTTTATCGCAGGCATCGCGTTGCGCTCCGGCAGGTGCGTGAGAATTTTGGGCGCTTCTCGCGCGACCTTCGGGGCGTAGGAGAACCTTCTTCAAATCCAGTGATGTCGCTGCACCGCCGGCTATGTTCTCTCAAGCCTCCGGCTTGACGAACTGCTGCGAGCAGGAAGCGCTACGCAGGACAATCCGGCCATTCGCGCTTTTAGCCCGCGAGTTTCTCACGCACGCCGATGCGACCAGATGAGGAAGCCAAGCAAAAGGGCGAGACTTGGGAGCATGATCACAGTGGTCTGAAAAACCTGGCGGCGCTGGTCGTCAGTGAGCTGAATGCGGAAGAACTGCTTGCGCTTAGGAGTGACCCCGATGAGACGCTCGCGGTTCAGCATCCAGTTGATGGAGGAGGAAATGAAGTCCTGATCGACCGCGAGTCGCGTGGCCGGATTTATCAGCGTGTCATTACCGACGATGACCATGCGCGCGCTGTCCACGCGGAGACGTTCATCGGAAACGGCACCGCGCTCCACACTGGCGGCGATGTGAACCGGCGGCTTCGTATCATCCGCATCAGTCCTGGGAAGCTCATCAAGATAACGAAATTCCCCCCAGTAACGCTCTGCGGCATCAATCAACGGCGTGACCACAATGTGCTTCGCACGAAATTCCGGGGCGGTGCCCAGGAGGTTGAGCGACTGCGTTTGTCCGCTGAAACGGGTGCCCGCAGCGGTAAACGGCTTACTGATGGGTGAGCCGTTGCGAAACACGGCCTGAACGCTGAACTCCTTGCGCGGACCCGCGCTGGTGCTTTCCGCGAAGATCACACGGTCGGGTCGCGGGGAGATACCGTTGGCGGCAAGGAAATCGCGCAACCTCGGAGTGTCACCATTTGGATTCAGCAGCACGAGGAGCGCAGCTCGCTTGGTATTCCAATAAGCCTGCAGCATCGCCAACTCGCGCTCGCTCAGATCGTAATGCGCTCCAGAGAGCACGAGTCCATCAGCGTCAGGAGGGATGGCAGTGACATCGGTAAGGTTGAGGGGCGCGGACTCGATGTTTTGCCGGCGGCCGATGTCTGCAAGCGCGTCAAAGTCGGGAGCCGTGTCGCGACCGCCTGCGGTGCCCTTGCCGGTGATGAAGTAAAATTTGCGAACACTGCCCTCGATGAGTCCGATGATCGCAGAGATCACAGCGTCCTCGCCACGGAAATCCACGCTGGGATTGTCGCGGTCCCCTCCCGCGCCGCGGATGACTAGTTCTTCCTCGCCGATGAAACGCACGCGATCGGCGGCACGCACGAGTATGCCGTTGCCGTGCAGGGTAATTTTATTCTGGAGCTTAAGTTCCTCCGCGCGTTCCAGGTCGCGCGCGGGATCGATTTCATCCACGCTGATGCGGCTGCGTTTAACTCTGCGAATTTCCTCAAGCAGCGCGCGTGAATCGTGGATGGTGTCGGAGTCGCGGGTGAAGACCAGGGTGAGGGAGACATCCTTATTGAGCTTGCGCAGATGGCCCGTGGTCATGTCACTCAGTGTGTAGTCACGGTTTGGGCTTAGGTCACGGAGGACATAATGACGATGGCTGGCGTAATTGACGATAAGGAAGAGAGCGAGCAGCAGGACGAGTTGAAGCAGAGCATTGATACCTATCCCCACGCGATGCAGGGGTCGCGGAGAAGTCAGCTTGGGCTTGGTGTCTTTCTTGTCAGGCATGGTTCACAGGCGCCAGCGGCGGAACTCCAGAACGTGGTGAGTGAGGACGAGGAACACGACCATTAGACTCGAGTAATAAACCAGGGGCCGGGTGTCCAGCAGGCCGCTGGTAAAAGAAGGGATGTGCTCCACCGTGGCAAAGTAGTGAACGAAGCTCGCGAACTGCGGCGGCACCTGCTGGCCAAGATATAGAACAAAAACACCAAGGAGGAAGTGCAGCAGACTGATGGTAAAGGAAAGGGTCGCCGCCACGATCTGGTTCGACGTTAGCGCCGAGGCGAAGCAGCCCGCTGCGATGTTGAACAGGCCCAGAAAAAACAAAAGAATATAGGAGCCAATGATCTGCCCCTGCGGAATCTCCGAGGCCCCCTTGGTCATGAATTGAAACAGATGAAAATTGCCCAGGCTGGGCAGCCAGAGCAGACAGTAGAAAAACATGGTGGCGGAAAACTTCGCCAGCACGACCTGCCAGCTGTGCACGGGCGCGGTGAAGAGGGTTTCAAAGGTGCCGAGTTTTCTTTCCTCTGCGAAGAGGCGCATGGTCAGCAGCGGGAAGACAAAGAAATATGAAAGCCAGAACCAGCGGGAAAAAAAGGTCAGCGCCACGATGCTTGAGGCCTGCGGCCCGCTCTCGAGCATCGCGACGGCGGCGCGAAATGAGAAGCCGTTGATCAGCATCACCATCGCCAGAACCACCCAGGCCACGGGTGAGAAGAAGAGCGAACGAAGCTCTTTGATGAAAAGGGTGATGAGTATGCGCATCGATAATTATAAATGAAGATATGACTACTTGCCTTCGGTGAGTTCGACGAAGACATCCTCGAGGCTGGGAAGTTCGCGGTGGAGTTCACGGATATGCCAATGCCTCTGCAGCGCGACTTCAAAGATCACGGCGCGAATGTCGGCGCGAGCCTCGACACGGAGGGTGAACCGCCTCCACTCGCCGTCGGCCTTGCGCTCGGTGATTTTGCGAACACCGCTGATTTTGGCAAGTTCTTCCTCGAAGGGCCCCTGACCCTGGAGTTCGAGTTTGACATCGGTGGCAGCGCGCAATTTGCGCACGAGGTTGCGCGGGGTGTCGTCCGCACAAACCTGGCCGCGATGAATCAGCAATACGCGATCGCAACTCTGCTCGACTTCCCCGAGGAGGTGGGTGGAAAGAAGGATGGTTTGCTGCGGGCGAAGTTCCGCCAGCAATTCGCGAATATGACGCATCTGGAGCGGGTCAAGTCCGTTGGATGGTTCGTCAAGAATGAGCAGTGGTGGCCGACTGATGAGGGCGTCTGCCAGCGCGACGCGTTGGCAAAAGCCTTTGGATAGTGTGGCAATGATTTTGCGCCGCGAGGCAGTGAGTCCGCAGGCCTCCATGACGTCGATGCCGCGTTTGCGGAGTTCCCTGCCCCGGAGTCCCTTGAGTGCGCCACGGAAATGGAGATATTCATTCACACGCATGTCGAGGTAGAGAGGAGCGTTCTCCGGCATGTAGCCGATGCTGCGGCGCGCCTTGATGGAATCATGAAAGACATCAAATCCGTTGACGCGCGCGGTTCCGCTCGATGGAGAAAGATAGCCTGCGAGGATGCGCATCGTGGTGCTCTTGCCTGCGCCATTAGGCCCGAGCAAACCGACGCACTGCCCGGCCTCGACCGTGAAGCTCAATCCGTCCACGGCAGTGCGTCCGGCATACTGCTTGGTGAGGGAGTTGACTTCGATCATGAGAGAGGGAGCGGGGAGATGGAAGACTGGAAGTCTCCGACATTGACTGCGTGACAGTGGTTGCGCAGGGGCCCGTCTGCCAACGCATAATTCAACTATTCCACGCTTCCATCAATCAGCGCGCCCTGCCCTGCGGCAGCAAATTGATGAAGACATTCCTGACGCTGCGGTAGCTTGTCTGCCAAAAATTCGCAACATGGCCTTGAGTTCCGCGCTTCAGCCGGGACGGGGGTGCCGCAGCATCCTGAAACCGGAAACTCTTGGCCGACGGGTGCGTTTAGTCCTTCAACTTGGCAACAGCCTTTTCACGAGCTTCGACGGCCAGCTTCCAGGCGTTCTCCATGCCGAGTTTGTCGACGGAGAAGGATTTTTTCACGACTTTGCCGGGTTCAGGACTCCAAGAAGCTTCGACGTGGTCGTAGCTATAAACCTTGTCGCCGACTTTAATGTTGGTCTTGCGCAGGCGGATGCCACGGTGACCGGACGTATTGCGGGCTGTGATTTTTTCCGCGAGTTCGCGACGGGTGAAGGGTTTCATTTTGCGCTCCATTTTGTCACGGACAGCTCGCGATTCTTCCAGAGCCTTCGCCTTGCCGCCGTGGGCGGAGTCGGAGAAGAACTTATTGAAGCGCACGCCGCGCCGGTAGATTCGTACCTCCCATCCACGAATGGGACGTCGACCTTCGGCTCCGCGGGTTTCGATGCGCGTTATGTTTTGGTTTGGGTTTGGTTTTCTTGCCATGGCGGTGGTGTTTTTTGGGTTTATGTTTGAAACTCTTTCGATTTGCTGGACGCTCGACGAAAGAGGAGATTCACGGATCGTCGTGCTGCCGGACGAGTTTTTGGTAAAGACTGGCGATGCGGCGAGTAGCGGGGCCGGGCGCACGTGAGAGTTTTCGGCCGTCGACGTGGGAGATGGGCTGCACGCCGCGGATGGACGAAGTGAGGAAGCCTTCCTCAGCATGCTTTAATGCCGAATAAGATATCTTTTTTTCTTCTAATGGCGCACCATTGATGCGGCAGAACTCCAGCACCAGCTCGCGCGTAATACCTGAGAGGCATCCGGAGGAAAGTGGAGGCGTGACGGTGCGGCCGTTGCGCACGATAAAAACATTTGTCGTTGCGCCCTCGCAGAGTTCGCCTCGGGTGTTGGCGAAGACGGCTTCTCCCGCGCCCCTGGCATGTGCGGCGCCGAGCGCGAGAATGTTGTCGGCGTAGGACGAGCACTTGGCGCCCGCGCTGGCGCTGCGCTCGTTGCGCAGCCAGGGGACGGTGACGATTTTCACCGTGCGCGAGTGACGCTGGAGTGGCACGGCATGCACGACGCAGTTGGGCCGGGCTCCTGCCCCGGTTTCCGGTGCTTCACCGGCGGTGACGGTGAAGCGGACTCTGGCTTCAATCAACCCGTTGGCCTGTAGCGTTTGTTTCATGCTTTCAATGAATTCGTCCCTGATTGGCGGACGGATTCCTAAAATTTTACAAGAATGCACCAAACGCTTCCAATGCCGTGTCACTGCAAAGGGTTTTCCGCCGCGGGCGCGGAGTGTTTCAAAGGCCCCGCATCCGACGGTGAATCCACGGTCGAGCGGCGAAATGCGTGCCAGCGCTGCCGGGAGCAGCACTCCGTTGATCCAGATGATGGGTTCTTTTTCTGGCACGCAAATAGTAATTCGGAATGTGAGGGCTTGGAAAAAGGCGGGGCGTGTTTGTTCAATTTAAATGTAAAAACATAATGACTTCCTGTCGAGTAAATTCTTCTTATTATCCAAGGTGCAGTCCGGGTGATTGACGAATGCCCTCCCCCAACTGAGGCTTGCGGGACCGCCCGATGCTGCCAGCCATTACTGCCGCCTTGTTTTTTTGCCGCATCGGGCATCTTTAGCTGGCAAGATGCGGCGGGACATTTTTTTGCAATGTCAGGATGCCATCACCATGGATGACGTTGCAACCTCTGGGATGGCTTCCAGCGCCATCGTCTTGTCGATCACCACAACAACTCCCATCCTCGTCATGCCGCTGGCGATGTGGCCGGAAGGGGACCGGCCGGATCAGGCTGCGGTGCTCGGTGCATTCATCGTAGTGGCCGGGGTGGTCTGGATGAGTCTGTTGCCGGCTTGATCAAGATGCTTCTGGATGTCGAGATACATGCGGCGCACATGGGGATACCGGGTCCGGTCTCGCATCAAGCGCAGGCTGTCCTCATAGCTGCCCCATTTCACGATTTCGATATCCACCGAGCGCACGCCCCATTCATTCATGTCGCCCAGCGTGGGCCGGTAGAGATCGATTGTACCCGAACCAACCAAGGCACTGCCATAATCATCCACTTCATAGATCACGCTAGGTTGTGTCTTGATGCGGAACGTGGTGCCGACTGGGTAGCGCGACCAGTCGGCGGCAGCGCTGCAAACAGTCCCAAAACGCAGCGGGGTTCCTGTTGCCGCGAGTCGTCCGTAGCTCCGGTGGTCGGCCTCACGATGGCAATAAGCGGTGGTTCGGATGTTGCGGAGTTCCCAGACTGATCTGGCATGCAGCGCGCTTTCGTGCGTAGGCACATCCAGCATAAAATAGTAAGTCCGGACTGGCTTGGTGGAGAAATTGTCTTTCACCGCCAAGGCCTGTCGCACTTCGTAGCGGACGCCGGATTCGAGTGCTTGACCAGTTTTAGTCAAGCTATCGGTGGAACAAGAAGAAAGCAGCACCAAAACGACTGCGGCAACAAGAAGCAATTGAATCATCGTCTTTATAATGAGTTTCATAATTCAGAAAGTTTACAATATTGAAACGAAATAGTAAATAATATTCAGATATTGTATATCTACAATAATTCTGAAATTCAAATACCCCTGATCGTTGAGACAAGCCTCCTATCTCGATTTGGCCTCATCGCCCATCGCTCAGGCGGCATCATCAGCGCCGGTGGCTTAGCGTGATCTTGAACTGATCGCAGACTGTGCGGGCTTCCCACTGCTTAATGCTTCCGCCAATACTTCAGCTACCACGCGGTGTCCCTCCTTGTTGAGGTGGGTGTCATAAATGGTGTTGAAGGTGAGCACACCCTTGGCAGCGAGTTCACTCAGCGCTGGTGTGGAGTCAATGCAGCGGATGCCAAGCGTGGTAGCCTCCCGGGTGACGAACGCCGGGAGATCGTTGAGCAACCACTCTGGCTCCAGATAATCCTGGCCTTGCTTCAGATGGCCATGAAAGACGCGTCGCTTGCAGGGAATGTAGAGCAGCAGCGGCTCCATGCTGTTTTCCCTGCAGGTGCGGACCCAGGTTTCTAGTGCCGCTTGAAGTGCGTTTTTCTGATCGGGGCTCATCATATCCGGTGCCGGAGGCGCATCGGCAATGGTGATGGGAATCTCCTTGCCGCCAGCCATGTAGGTGGCATTCGCATAGCTTCGTTGATGGAAATTCATTTTCCGAAAGTCGCGCGCAAAACGATAAATCGTCTTGAGCAAGGATGACTCGCGGCCGATCTCGCGGCAGGGACGTTCACCCGAGGCACGGAATTTATTAAGCTCTCGCATCTCATCGATGTTATCACTGAGATCGTTACCCTCGAAAAAAGCCAGGACCGCAGTGCGGCAGGAAGGCGCGAGACCAAAGGCGCGCAGATAAGAAGCCTGGGAAAAATTACCGGTGTCGCTCACGCCCAGATTCTTCACGCGTTTGCCAAGCATCCTGCCGAGCTGAGAGGTGAAGAGTGCCTCCTCAGGAAGATATCCGGATTCGGTGAACGAGTCACCGGTGATGGCCACGTCCCAATCTTTGAGATCGTCGGGATTGCGGAACCCGTCCTTGTCATAGGTGATGGTGATTTCCTTCTCATCATGATAGGGGTTGTCGTTGCTGCGATGGTTTTGCAGCATCACGGTGAGGGGTTTGCCAGTCCACGAGGCAGAACCTGTACGCGTGAAAAAGACATCGCCAACCGGCTGGTCGGGCAGGCGAAAGAAAATGGGGAATCCCTCATTTTTCTCTTTTAAGCCGAGGATGACATTGAAATCCACTTTGGCGACACGGCAGACGACTTCGGCCAGTCCGAAGACGATCGCGGTATTGATGACGAGGATGGAGAACACCCGCTGCAACCGGTGAAGCCGGCCTGAGGCAAATTCCGCCGTGAGCAGCAGCAGCGCGGCGAGGCCGGCGCAGATGAATCCCGGCGTCCAGAGATGCGGGGCATTGTGATAAATGACGCGCCACCCCATGAGGACAGCGAGAACTCCCAGCAGCACAGCGGGTGATGCGCAAATCAGCTTGTCGAGACGTTTGGGAGTGGACATCGAAATCAGAACAGTGTGTAGATGAAGGGAGCCAGTACGGAGCCCTTGGCCATGACCAGCAACATGCCGAGGATGAGCAGCAGCAACACGATGGGCATAAGCCACCATTTGCCGTTGCGGGTGAGGAAGGTGAAGAACTGACGAACGATGGCGGTTTTAGTCATGGAAACTAGGATTTAGGAGTTATAAATTTTGAGTTGGTGAACCTGATCAGAACATTTCTTCGAAATGCTTTGCACTGCGGGGCTTGTGGTCTTCCCAATAGCTTTCCTGCTTGGGAGCCTTGCGGATTTTCACGAAGGGAAGATTAAGCACGCGTCCGAGGAGGGCGATGGGCACGATGGCGAGGCAGAACAATGTCGTCAGCAACAGGCGGGACATGCACCAGCCGATGCAGAGGCTCATTCCCATCCACAAACGATAGATAGCGCGCAGCGTGCTGGGCAGTGCGGCACCGAACAGGGCCAGGGCGGAGCCGGCGGCCAGAAAAGTCAGCAGCAGGCTGGGATTCCATTGCTTTCGCAGCGCGATCAGCGCAAGCAGCAGGAAAACGCCACCGACTAAAAGTCCGAACTTACGCAGGGAGGGTGCCGACACATCGAGGTGCGCCACTTCATGTTTGACGTCGAGAACGAGGCTCATGGGGGGTAATGATCAGTTATAAATGATGAATGAATGAACTAGTCGAGGGCGAACTCGGTTTTCCAATTTTCGTCCCCCTGCCAGGCGGGCTGGTCCTCCTTCAGCAGAACGTGATGGCCGAGCACAAGAACATCCATCTCCGTACGCATGAAACAGATGTAGGCTTGCTCCGGCGATTCCACGATGGGCTCGCCTCGAACATTGAAGGAGGTGTTCACGAGAACCGGACAACCGGTGCGCTGATCGAAGTGGGTGAGCAGTTTGTGAAAAATGGGATTGGTCTCCCGGTGCACGGTCTGAAGACGCGCTGAGTAATCCACATGGGTCACGGCGGGTATCTCAGAGCGGGGGACGTTCAGCTTGTCGATGCCCCAGAGCTTCTGCTCGTCCTCGGTCATGGTGCGCTGCTTTTCCTTTTTCACATCAGCCACCATGAGCATCGAGGGACTAGGACGGTCGATATCGAACCACTCGCCAACTTTTTCAGCGAGCACCGCAGGAGCGAAGGGTCGGAAGCTTTCGCGATATTTAATCTTGAGATTCATTTTCTTCTGCATCTCGGGTGAACGGGCATCGCCGATAATGCTGCGGGCGCCGAGCGCGCGCGGACCGAACTCCATGCGACCCTGAAACCAACCAGCCACCTTGTCTTCCGCGAGCAAGCGGGAGACCTCGGCGCAGAGGGAGTCGTCATCCTTGTGGAGCACGGATGGTGCGCTCTTGGTTTGCAGCATATCCGCGACCGCCGCGTCACTGTATTCCGGTCCGAGGTAACTGCCGCGCTGCCAGTCACCTTTCCGCGCCGGGCGCGGTTGATCGTGATGATGATGATAAACCGCAAGTGCGGCTCCCAGCGCGCCGCCGGCGTCACCGGCCGCAGGCTGGATGTAAATATCGTCAAAGATGCCGGAGCGGAGCAATTTGCCATTGGCCACGCAGTTGAGCGCGACGCCGCCAGCCAGACAGAGATGGCGCTCGCCAGTGGTTATGCGAACATAACGAGCCATGCGCAGGATGATCTCCTCGGTGACTTCCTGGACGGAACGCGCGAGATCCATCTCACGCTGCGTGAGCGCGGACTCTACTTTACGCGGCGGCCCGCCGAAGAGAGTGTTCATCTTGTCGCTGGTCATGCGCAGCCCGGCGCAATAATCGAAGTAGTCGAGGTTCACCGCGAAGGAACCGTCCTCCTTCAAGTCGATGAGGTGATCAAGAATCGTCTGGGCGTAACGAGGCTCGCCGTAGGGCGCGAGACCCATGACCTTGTATTCGCCGGAATTGACCTTGAAACCGGTGAAGTAAGTGAACGCCGAATAGAGCAAGCCGAGCGAGTGGGGGAAACGTGTTTCCTGAAGAATCTCGATTTTATTGCCGCGGCCCACGCCATAGGAGGAGGTGGCCCATTCACCGACGCCGTCCACCGTGAGCACGGCAGCGGACTCAAACGGGCTGGGGAAAAACGCGGAAGCCGCGTGCGACTCATGATGCTCGGCAAAGAGGATGGGTTTGTTGGCAGCCACCTCGCGGGAGATCACAGTGGGCATCCAAAGTTTCTCCGCAATCCACAACGGCACGGCCATCATGTAAGTGCGAAGGCCACGCGGGGCGAAAGCCAGATGCGTCTCGAGGATGCGGTCGAATTTCAACAGCGGTTTGTCATAAAACGCGATGGAGTCGAGTTGCTCCGCATGAATGCCGCCCTGCTTCAGACAAAACTCCACCGCCTGCTTGGGAAACGCTGCATCATGACGCTTGCGCGTGAAGCGCTCCTCCTGCGCGGCGGCGATCACTTGCCCGTCCTCGATGAGGCAGGCTGCGGAATCATGGTAAAAAGCTGAAATGCCGAGGATGCGCATCGAAAAAAGAGATGAGTTATTTAATTAAAAGTTATCGCTAAACGTTGAAATGTCGGTAGGCATGGTAATTTAATTGGTTATAATAAATTATGTTTTGCCCTAAAATCAAGCGATTTATCAAAAATAATAGGCAATAACCATATTCAGGGCATTATTGAGAATAAATGCCGCTCGACCGACATCCAGAAATAGAACTGGATTTTCAGGGAAAGCAGAATTGAAAGAGCGAGAGTGAGTCACCTGCCAACAACGTCCGCTGACCAATGGATGAATGCTCGCATCGTCGCGCCCCCTTCATGTTAGAGCGGTTTAAATAATTTCGTAGCCGCGTACGTGAGCACGCGGGAAATAGGTATGCTTCGTTGGCTGCCGTGGCATCCTCCCGCACTTTTACGAAATGCGCTACGTCCTTTATAAAATGCTCTAATCCTGACTAAAACCCGCCCACTGCGCTACTCCAAGCTGATAACCGTCCTCTCACGCCCGCGCTCATTCAATCCATCGGTTCACTTTTTCTCCGCCACCAGCATTAGCTTCACGTTCTTGATCGCCGCACTCGTCTGATATGTGGTCAGCGACAACGGGGCGTATTCCTCGATCGGTCCGGGGCGCAGGGCGACTTTCTTTACCTTGATGTCGACATCAATAATCTTCTCATCGTTCGCCCAGACAGTAATGCTATCGGGCGTGACGCGCAGCCTGATGCGGTGCCATTTATTGTTCTCCCACTTTCGAAAATGCCCGGTGGAATTCTCCGAGGCATCGGAGCCGTCGATGCTGCTGATGCCCGTCACGCTGCCGCCCCAGCCACCGCACACCAACGTGGCGCAAGACTTGAGACCGCCCACGGGAAAAGTCAGCCCGCAGAAAAAATCACTGCCATCGACCCGCATGGCTTCCAGCGTGATCTCGTAATTCGTCAGCGGCAGCTGGTCAGTCTTTTTATAGACAACTCCCGTGAGGCTCTCACCCGCTCCAAGCATCATCTGGTCATCCGCAATCTCTACCGTCCCGCTGCCGCCCGCATCGACCGCCTGCCAGTCATCGAGTGATTTGCCGTCGAACAGAACCAGCTCTTTTGGCACCCCGGCCTGGAGCGAGGCGTAAAAAATCAGCAGGGCGGCATAAACGGTGCGCGGGTTCATTATCTGATCAAAGCGCACTTCGCCGATGGCGCAATGAAGAAAGCGTTGGAGATTCTCAACGCGCCGTGGTATGAACCCGGCCATGGAAACAGCCCTCAAACCGATTCTTTGCCACGCCGGCGCACTCGCAATCGCCGCTCTCACCGGACTCTCACTCACCAGCTGCAGCTCCGTCGGAGGTTCGCGCAGTTCGATGGACTACGATCCCCCGGCTTACCGCCCATCCAGTCCCTCCGCAGTCCATGTCAAGCTCAGCACCTCGAAGCAGGCGGTGTACGTCATGGAGGGCAATCGCGTGCTCATGGCCACGCCATGCAGCGTCGGCACTGCGCAAGACCCAACCCCAAAGGGCACTTTCACAATCTATAGAAAAGAATTCGCCAAGCGCCGCGTTAGCAGCCCAGGCGCCGGCTATCCCATGACCTACTGGTGCGAGTTCAAGCCCGCTTACGGACTTCACTGGGGTTTTGTCAAGCCCTACCCCTGCACACACGGTTGCGTCCGGCTGCCCAAAATGGCGGCGGCCAAATTCTTCGCCATGGTCAGCGCCGGCACGCGCATCCACATCGCCTCCCATCAACCAGAGGACGCCACCGTCGGCGCCACGCTCCCGGTGCTGGATGATACCTCCCTGCCAAATCCGTCCGACTCCTATCTCAAGAGCAACCGGGTGTTCGAAGACGCGAAATACAATGGCAGGATGTTTGTCAACTGAGGCTGCCCTGATGTCCGCCGCCGCCAATACCAAATCCCGCCGCGTGAATGTCCGCACGCCGGAAGTGATGGCGCGCGTTCAGGCGGAAGTGGAAACCCACTACCGCAGTGTGCTGGTGGAGAATCTTCGCAAGTCCGGCGGAATCGTGGCCGTGGGCAACACCTCCATCCGTCTCGCGAAGGATTTTGGATTTTGCTACGGCGTCGAGCGCGCCATCGACCTCGCCTACGCCGCACGGAAAGTTTTTGCCGACCGCCGGGTGTTTCTTCTCGGCGAGATCATTCACAATCCCGAGGTCAATCGTCAGCTCACCGAGATGGGCGTCATCCGCATTCCGATCAGCGAACACGAGACCGCGGTGGCCCAGCTTTCGCCCGAGGATGTCGTCATCGTCCCCGCCTTCGGTGCCGAGACGCGCATCATGGACATCATCAGCCAGCGCGGCTGCCTCACGGTGGACACCACCTGCGGCGATGTCATGAGCGTCTGGAAACGGGTGCGCGGTTACGCAAAACAGCAGGTCACTTCCATCATTCATGGGAAGGCCATCCATGAAGAAACCCGGGCCACCGCCAGCCGGGCGATGGGGGATGACGGGAGGGGGCATTTTCTAGTGCTCCTCACACTCGACGACGTAGACTTCGTCTGCGACTATATCCGGAAAGGTGGCGACAAGGTCGTGTTTCTGAAACGCTTCGCTGGTTCGATGTCGGCAGGCTTTGATCCTGATCTGCATCTGAAACAAGTCGGCGTGGCCAATCAGACCACGATGCTGAAATCTGAAACGGAAGAGTTGCAACGCCGCATCCAGCAGGCGGTAACCGATCGCGATGGCACCGAGCTTGCAGAGAAGAATTTCCAGGTATTCGACACCATTTGCGGCGCCACGCAAGAGCGGCAGGACTCGCTCTTCGAACTGCTGCGCAGGCCGATGGATGTGCTCATCGTCATCGGCGGCTACAACAGCTCCAACACCACCCACCTTGTTGAAATTGGCGAAAAAGAACTGCCGACCTTCTTTATCCGTACCGCGGAATGTTTGAAAAGCCTGGAGGAAATCGTCCACTACGACCTGCATTCGAAATCGGAGACGACCGGTTATTCGCAAAAACTTTCCAGTGATGGACCGGTCATCGTCGGCATCACTGCCGGAGCCTCATGCCCGAACAACCTCATTGAAGAAACCATCCTGCGGGTCTTCCAATTGCGCGGAGTTGGACGGGATGATGTGCTGAATGCTGCGGCACTTGCCGCCGCGTAAGCTGGCAGAATCCCCTTGCGACACAGCGTTTCACGTGCGACGATCAGCATCGGTTTAAAGCGCGATTAGCTCAGTGGTAGAGCATTACCTTGACATGGTAGGGGCCACAGGTTCGAACCCTGTATCGCGCACCATTTCCCAGTCATCCCCCCACTTTGGGCATTGATTCTCGGTCGGAAATAGGATATTAAAGTAAGCATGACTCACACCACTGAACTCAGTCATCTGCTGAAGTTGCTGGACGATGATTCCCCGGTGGTGCGCGAGGCCGTCCGACGCGAACTGGCGGCCATGCGGAACAATTTGCCCGCCCAACTGAGCGCGCTCGATTATCCCTTGGAGCCCGAACAGGAGCGACTGCTCAGCGAGATTCTAGCGCCCGTCTGCCGCGAGGAACTGGAGGAAACATGGCTGGCCTGGCGCTGGCTGTCTTCACCGGGAGCGCAACTCGAAGAAGCGCTCTCACAAGTCTCCGCGTTTCTCAGCGGCTGGCAGGCCCGTGGTGAGATGCTGACGCAGAAGCTTGACTTCATCGCGGCGGAGGCGGCAAAGGACGGCTGCGCGGGAGATGCGCGCAAGCTCGCAGAGTTTCTCTTTGGTGGGCGCGGACCAGACACCCGCTTGCGGGGCAACAGCCGGGAATACTATTCCGCAGACAACAGCAACCTGCTCTGGGTCATCGCCAGCGGCGTGGGCAATCCGATCTCGCTGTGCGCGATCTACATGCTAACTGGGCGTCGCCTTGGATTGCGCATCGAAGGCTGCAATTTCCCAGGACACTTTCTCGCGCGCATCGAGGAAGGTGATGAACTCTGGCTCGTCGATTGTTTCAATCGCGGCCGTTTTATGCTAGCCGAGGACGTGGCCAAGCACCATCCCGCAGCGAATCCTTCAATGGAGGAGATCATCCGCGAGCCCGCCAGCGTGGAGACCATGATCGCGCGGGTCCTCCGCAACCTCGACGAATCCTTCGAACGCACGCACAACCTCCCCCGCCGCCAGATCGTGCGCCGGCTGATGTTGAAGCTTATGGAAGAGTGATCCACGGTACCGTGGCGCAACTGCGTGACATGGAATCCATCCATGTCCTTAGAGCATTTTAAGTTAAATCGTAGCCGCATCTCGTAAGAGTGCGGGACAATATCGCCCGGCTACAAAACTTCCAATCTTCCCGCGTTCTCACGAAGCGCGGCTACGTCTTTAATTATACCGCTCTAATGTTGAAGCATCGACCCCTCCCAGCTCGCACCCGTTCGAGTGTCCTTTTCATTGAGGCACTGCAAGGGTTGATGATTCATTGTGCTAATCGATTTCTTGTCTTGCATTCGGCTGGCTGTTGCTGGAAGATTAGCACGCAAGGTATTCCGCCGGAATGATCCGGAGGTTTAATCATCTCCCTTTGGTTAACATGAACACGCAGGATCGCGCAATATTCATCCTCGGCCAGTTTAACATGGGGATGCGGACGGAATGGGCCACAATTGAAGAACTGGAGAAGTCCCTCGAACAGCGGCTCGGCGCTGCCAAAAACCGGGCCACGCCCCACATTCAAGCGGAGTTACGCGCCCAATGGGACTACAATTGGGACACGGCAATGCAACATCTGCACGCCATCCGTTCCGCTGCTGCTGAGACCCGTCGTCGCCATGATGCCAGGGAGACGACGGACGCGCCCGACTCTTTCCTCCAACTCATTGAATACGACCGCGCGCTCGATCGTCTGCTGGATGAATTGCAGACCCTGGGCCGCGAGGCTGTGCTTCCACTGGGCGATTCCGATCCCTGGTATGATTCGTGGAAACTACTCTGGATGACCATCGATGGCGACATGACCACACTGCGCGCGCACGTCATGACCACTCGCTTCCGCCTGGAAATGCGCAAAGAATACGGCGAGGACAAAGCCGATGCGCTGACGCAGGAAATACTCGACCACCTGCCGCTCCATGCCACGCTACAGGATGCGGAAAAATTCGCCGAAGAATACCGCCGCGCGCATCTGGAGTTCGAGAAACATGTGGAGCACCCCACGATTCGCGACATCATCCGCGGCCTCTTTCTGCTACCCGACGAGACGACCGACGACCATCTCCACCACCAGCGTTCCAGGGAAGCGCGCCACAGCAAGATTCAGAGTGCAAACAGATAGCCCGCACAAGCCGGGGGCAACGGTGTGGTTTTAATCACGGCGCCATGAGCGAAGCATCGAGAGTAATTTTGTAAATCACCCTGCTGCCGATAGTTGTGCAGTCATTCCCGGCCGCCCCGTGCCGTCACCCACTTTCCTCTCGTGATGATGGTGTCGAACTTGAGACCGGCCTCCTCCCCGGCGCGGAGACATTCAGCGGCCTGCGATTTCAAGATGCCGGACACCAGCACGGTTCCGCCGGGCTTCGTGAGACGGGCGATCTTGGGAAACGCGGCAATCAACACATCGCTGAACAAGTTCGCGGCGACGCAGTCATATCGCCGGCCGGACTTCCAGTGCAGAACATCGGCCTCCTCGATGCGAACATCACGAACCCGGTTGCGCCTCACATTATGGAGGGCGACGCGCACCGCGTGGGGATCAAAGTCGCAACCAAAGATATCCGTCGCACCGAGCTTGGCAGCGGCGATGGCCAGCACGCCGCTTCCAGTTCCAAGGTCACACAGCGTCCACGCTTTGCCTTTTCGTGACTTCGAGAAGTCCACCAGCAACCGCAGCACGCTCGCGGTGGTCGCGTGGTGCCCGGTGCCGAAAGCCATGTCCGGCGGAATGCTGATGACCGAACGCCGGGGATGCAATTTCGCCAAAGAGGCGCGCTTTTTTTTATCCGAGTCCGAACAGACCAGCAGCGCATCGCGCACTACGACGGGTGGCGGCACGGCCACGCGGTGCACAGCCCAGTTACGAGCACGAACAGAACGGACCGTGCCCCCGAACTGCTGCTGGATGGCAAGCGCCTCCTTCTTCTCTGCACAATAAACTTCGACACGAACGGTCTTCCGTCCCGGTATGAGCGTAATCACCGCGCCGCTGTGTCCGGAAAATCGTTCCCCCCAAGAGTCAGTCCATTGCGAGGAGGAAAGCCGTGACCAGACAAACATACTTCACCAGCGCAGGCGTACTCCCGCGTGGTAGGTGCTGACATCTTCGGAAAAATCCACTCCCAGTCCCAGATCAAGAACCGAGAGCAGAGCGAAGTAGCTGTTAAGTTCCACAACGTTATTGTCGAGATTATCGGTCGTGGAGAACAATACGCTGGCGGCGAGTTCCCATTTCTCAGTCGCGGCGAACCTCACGCCCGGCCGCATATAGACGGCAAAGCTGTCGGGATTCAAATTGCTCAACTCGCCATCGGAGATGTCAAAACGCAAGCCAGCCTCACCGAACAAATGGAAGCGTGAGGCGATCGGTAGATAAGCGCCAACGCCGCCCGTCAAAGTCGTGAGATCAAAGGACTGCTCCTTTTGATTGACGCCCTGCATCCAGTTCAAGCCAAAGCTCAGAAAAAGCGGCTTAAACAAGGGCGCGCGCAGACCGACGGCGAATCCGCTCGAATTATCCAGGTTGTCAGCCTCGAAGTCGTAATAGTTGTAGCGAGCTTCAAGGCTGCCATAAGTGAGCAGCTTGCTGGAGCCGCCTCCCGAGTATGACGAAGGCGACTGATAATTTGACTGGGGCTTGGGCGTCGAACTGTACGGATCCGTCGGATATTGATACTGATAATTCTGCGCCATAGCGGCGGTGCTGAGACAGAACATCGAGAAAAGCCAGGGGAGCGTTTTCATAGCGAATTAGTTTATAATTACAGACTATTTAATGATATTTAGTAATTCAGGAAATGCCAGCACTTTTTTCGCCTAAATTTGAATTGCCAGAATGATCATACAAGCCTGGCCGGAGAGTTGACCAGCGCGACCGGCACCCCTAATGAGTGGCATGGCTGAAATCGCTTCCACTCGCACCTTGCCGCTTGCTTCACCGGGCCCTGCATTCTTGCTGCCTGATGCTTCCGGCCGGCTGTTCTCCCTCGACGATGTCAGAGGTCCGAAAGGTTTGGTGCTCGCGTTTCTGTGCAATCACTGCCCCTTCGTCGTCCATCTGGCATCAGCCCTCGCCGACTTCGCCGACACCTGCCTCGCGAAGGGCGTGGGTTTTGTCGGCATTAATTCCAACGATGTCACCCGCTACCCGGCCGACAGCCCGGAAAAGATGCGCGAAATGCAGCAGACCTATCACTGGTCGTTCCCCTATCTCCACGATGACACGCAGGCAGTCGCGCACTCCTACTTAGCGGCCTGTACGCCCGATTTTTACCTGCTCGATGAGGGCTTGAAACTGACTTACTGCGGGCAGTTCGATGACTCGCGACCGAGCAATGGCAGGCCCGTCACTGGAGCCAGCCTCGGATCCGCCGTCACCGCGATGCTGGCCAGGCGGCCTCCCCTTTTGCCCCAGCACCCGAGCAGCGGCTGCAGCATCAAATGGAAGCCCGGCAATGAAAAGCCGCAGCCTGGCATTTGACGGTTCCTCCGTGTCGCGTTCTTCTTGATCCAGGCAGGCGTTAAAGAACACCGCCCTCACTTGTTTTACACCCAGCCCATGAAATTACACATTTTCACTCTGATCATCCTCGGCGCTTTATTCAACTGCACGGCGGTTGCCCAAACCAAAAAAAAGAATCCCATCAACGACAGCACCCCACGCCCTCTTGATGAACTGATCACCGGCGATGCCATCTGGGATACCACCCCCGACCAGCTTGAAGAAAAATTCAAGTCAGTGGGCCTGCAATGGCTTGATCAGGGGAAAACCCGGGCCCGATTTTTCGGACAGGGGTTTCAACTCTTCGATGGCGACATCAATATCCTCGAGGCCAACTCCGACTTCAAGGACGGCAAACTCGCCGCCACCAGCATCTCGCTCTACAACCGTGGCGACAGCGCGAGCGACCCGACCAACCTTGCGGAGTTTGAAAAACAAGTCTCAACATTTAAAGACATCCTCACAGCGCGCCTCGGCGTGAAGCCCCTGGATCGCGGCAAGGACGCCGCCAGTTCCGTGAGGGCCATTGGCTTCCTTTGGAGCAAGCCACCGACCGCTTATCTCCTGGAATACAGCTTTCAGAAGAAAATGCCCGACAAGGAATTTCGCGCCGAATTCGTCCGCCTCCGCGTCGCGCCCATCCCAAAACGCATGATGATCGGCAGCACCACCACCAACGACAACAAGCCTGTCGCCAAAGCTTCCCTGGCAAAAAACATCACCAAGGATCCCAATGGCGACATCTTCATCAATAACGTCCCCATGGTTGACCAGGGGCCGAAGGGCTACTGCGTCGTGGCCACCGCCGAACGTGTTTTCCGTTACCTGGGGCTAACCGTGGACCAGCACGAAATGGCTGCCGTCGCCGAAACTTCTTCAGGTGGTGGCACCAGCCCTGCCAGGATGGTCGAAAATCTGAAAAAACTCACTGGCCGGCTTCAGATTCACGTCCGCGAGCTGCAGTCCTGGAAGTATGACGAGTTCCTCCGCATGATTGCCGACTACAACCGTGTTGCGAAAAGGAACAAGAAGCGGGAAATCGATCTTGCAGGCGGGCGCGTGATCGACCTTGGCGACATCTACTCAAGCTTTGACGCCGAATCCCTCAAGGAAAGCAAAGCCGCGCCCACCAAAGGTGCCTACACCAAGTTCGTCCGTCAGGTCACCGAGATCATCAACAAAGGAATCCCCGTGATGTGGAGTGTCCAGCTCGGCCTCTACAAGGAGACGGAAATCCCTCAGCAGAACGCCGGGCACATGCGACTCATCATCGGCTACAACCAAAAGACGAGTGAAATTCTTTACTCGGATTCATGGGGTGCGCAGCACGCGCTCAAGCGGATGCCGATGGACAACGCCTGTGCGATGACAACAGGCATGTATTACCTGGAGCCGATCCAGTGAAAGCAACTCGCGAGCCCCTTTGCGAGTTGGATTCGTTTTACAATTTCGTATACCCCACGCTCTCGCAGGGCAGATCCCAGAGTTTCTTCAACTCCGCATCCAGCTTCGTGATGCTGAAACTCACGCCGGCCATCTCCTGACAGGTGACAATGTTATCCACGATGGTTTGATGAATTCTCAGCCCGCGTCCCTCGAGAATCGGACGCGCTGCCCTGAGCAAAATCAGCAACTCCATCATGTGGGTGCTACCGAGGCTGTTGACGAAAAAGACAATTTCATCACCAGCGTTCAGTGCCAGATCGTCGCCAAAAATGAGGTCGAGCATCCTGGGCGCGAGTTCGTCCGCCGTGCACATGGGAATCAAGCCGATCCCCTTCTCGCCGTGAATGCCCATGCCCAGGCCGATCACGTCATTGGCCAGCTCGAAAGTTGGTGCGCCGGTGGCAGGAATGCTGCCGGGCTTGGTGGAGACACCGACGCTGCGGGTGTTGTCGCAGGCTTTCTGCGCGATACGGACGAGTTCGTCCAGCGTGTCCACTTGCGAGGCTGCGGCGCCCGCGAGCTTCACGATGGGCACGAGTCCCGCCACGCCACGGCGCTGATTCTTTTTTGACGGCGGCGCCGAAGCCACGTCATCGGCGATGATTACTGTCTTTACCGTGATGCCCTCTTCAGCGGCCAGTTCCGCCCCAATATCGAAGTTCATGACATCGCCCGCGTAATTGCCGTAAAGATAAAGCACACCCTTCCCGCGATTCACCGCCTGCGTGGCTTCGAGAACAATATCCGGAGGCGGCGCGGCAAAAATGTCGCCACATGCCGCGCCGTCGGCCATGCCCTTGCCCACGAGACCGTGATAAATCGGCTCGTGCCCTGCCCCGCCGCCCACAAGCAGCGCGGGCGCGTTGGGACGCAGGTCATTCATCACGATGCTGCGCGTGCCGACCTTGCGAGCCTTGCCGTCATAAGCCAGCACCAGACCGTCGAGCAGTTCGTCGGCACACTTCAGGGGATTGTTGATGATTTTCTTGGAGGTATTCTGACTCATGGTGTTCGGGGGAGGCGAAGGGTTGATGCGTGGGCGTGCGAGCCTCTACCAGAACACCGGCATTTGTCAAAACGAAGGCGCTGGTGCATGAATGCATCCGGCATCAAAAATACCCATGACTGCATTGACGAAAGCACCCGACGAATCGAACGCGTTTCTCGCGGAGCATGTGCGCATCCTCCGGAACAGCCTGCGGGGTCTCACGGGAAAAGAATTATGCGATCCCGCCTTCAACGACACTGACGCCGCGGAATCCATCTTCCACGCCCCTTTTGTCGTGGCATCGCACGACACGGCGGACGATCCTATTTTCAACTACGCCAATATGGCAGCGCTCGAACTATTCGAGATGACCTGGGCGGAGTTCACCTCCCTGCACTCTCGCAAATCAGCGGAGATGCCTGCTCGCGCGGAACGTGCGCGGCTGCTGGCGGAGGTGGCCAACAAGGGGTTCATCAATGATTACTCGGGTCTGCGCATCGCCAAATCAGGCCGGCGCTTCCGCATCGCCAACGCCACGGTCTGGAACCTGGCGGATGACGATGGTACGCCACGCGGTCAGGCGGTGATGTTTGATCGGTGGCAGTTTAAAGGCGTAGCCGCGTTTCGTGAGAACGCGGGAAGATTGGATGTTTTGTAGCCGGGCGATTTTGTCCCGCACTCTTACGAGATGCGGCTACGAAAAGTATTAAAATGCATCAAGACGATGCCTCACTCACCTCAAGTGACTGCTTCCTCATTTCCTCCAACTCCTCCCAACGCGCATACAAGCGGACAACCTCGGCATGTGCCGACCCCTGCTCCGCAATCATGGCGGAAGCCTCCAAGGAACGCGTGATGTAAAACTCCGGATCGTTCAGCGTGGCGTCGAGCTGCGCCGCACTTGATTCAGCCGCATGAATGACACCCTCGATCCCCTCAAGTTCCCGCTCCTCCTTGAAGCTGAACTTCCGAGTTTTTTTTGGCGCAGCCCGGCGCAGGGCAGTTTTGGCATCGACCTCACTGGCGCTCCAACCATTCTTGTTCCTGGCATCCCGTTCCATTTTTTTCTCAAGGTAATATGAGTAGTTACCAGGTTGCACGAACACGCCCGCATCTTCAAAGGCGATAACCTGATCGCACACGCGGTCGAGGAAGTAACGATCATGGCTGACCACCAGCACACTGCCGTCAAAGTCTGCCAGCGCTTCTTCCAGCATCCGCAAGCTCGGCAGATCCAGATCATTGGTCGGCTCATCGAGCACGATGATGTTGCCGCCGCGCTTCAGCACCTTGGCCAGCATGAGCCGCGCGCGCTCGCCGCCGGAAAGTTGATCCACGCGACGGTTGACGCGGTCATCAGTGAATAGAAACCGCTTGAGATACGACCGCACTCCAAGCTTCTGAGCGCCGAAGAAAACCATCTCATCATGATCGGCGATCTCCTCCATCACCGTGCAACTTCCGTTGAGCTGCATGCGCGCTTGGTCAATGTAGTTGAACACGACTTTCTTGCCGATGGCCACCTTGCCTTCATCAGACTCGCGCTCACCGAGACAGAGCCGCAACAGAGTGGTCTTGCCCGCACCATTTCGACCAACAATCCCCGTGCATTGACCGGGCCGAAGTGAGAATGCCAGCTTGCGGAACAACCAGCGTTCATCAGCGCCCTCGCCGACTTTCGCACCCGCAGCCGTGAGCTCGACTCCGATGTTGCCCATGTCGGGCGGCGGTGGAATCAACAAATCCATCTCGCGTTCTTCCGGCGGCGCTTCGAGCCCTTCGATTTTATAAAACGTCTCCAGCCGATGCCGCGATTTCGTCGTGCGCGCCTTCACGCCAGCGCGGACCCATTCCAATTCCTCGCGCAAGAATCGCTGCCGACGACGCTCCGTCTGATCGGCAATTTGCCGTCGCGCGGCCTTGGATTCCAAATAAGCCGTGTAGTTTCCCGCATGGGAGAAGCAACGTCCGTCCGCGAGTTCAATGATGCGCGTGGCGATAACATCCAAAAAGTAGCGGTCATGCGTCACGAAGATCACCGCCCCGGTGAACTGGCGCAAAAATTCTTCAAGCCAGCGGATGGACTCGGAGTCGAGATGGTTCGTCGGTTCGTCGAGCAACAATAGATCCGGCCGGCTGACCAGCGCGCGGCAGAGCGCCACGCGACGTTTCTCTCCTCCTGAAAGCGGTCCGACCATCGCCTCCAGCGAAGGTGCCGACAACGCGGTCGCGATGGATTTGATGCGCGTTTCCAGATTCCAGCCGTCCGCTAATTCGATCTCGTGTTGAATCACCGCCAGCTCCGCATCAGTGCCATCGCCATTCTCGTAGCGGTGAATGAGCTCCACCAGTTCCTCGGCTCCGCTACGAATGTTTTCCAAAACAGTGAGCCCGCCTTCCAGTTCAAATTCCTGCGGCAGGTAGCCGACTCGCAGACCCCGGCGGAACGAGAGATCACCGGTGTCAGGCCGCGTCGCGCCAGAGATGATTTTCAGCAGGCTGGTTTTCCCGCAACCGTTTCTACCCACCAGTCCGACTTTTTCACCCGGGGCCACGCTGAGCGTCACCCCATCGAGCAATCGCTCGCTGCCGAAGGACAACGTCAGTTCATTGGCAGACAGCAAGGCTGGGACAGGTGCGGGAGCGCTCATATTGGTCCGAAATTAGCGCATGCCCATGCGACCGATCTGCTGATGCTTGAAAATTTTATTCATTAGTGATGATAGCAAGTGTAACTTCCTGCGCAACCATTCGCACCTGATGCGTTATGTCGCAGTTGAAAATCGTAATCACTTGTGAGAAAAAATCTTCAAATGAAGATTGAGGAGACGAAAATAAGACATTACATTCTGATCATGAATGGTTACGCTAAGGTGCTTGACTCCGCCGATCACCTCTCACTTGAAGAACAAGAACAGCTCGCGGCAACGCTGCAACGCCGGGTAGTTGAGTGTCGGCGCGCGGAAATCGTAGCGGCGGTGAAAGAAGCACGCGCGGATTTCGCTCATGGAAAGGTAAAGACTGCCAGTCCTGCTTCGATCTTCCAGAAGCTCGTCAAATGAGCCGACTGCTCCTTCCCAGCGCCGCTTTTTTGCGGACCGCGCGGCGACTTGCAAGGAAACGTCCTGCGACAGCAGAAGAACTTCGCGATGCGCTGGTGTTGCTGGCTCAGGATGCGTTTCACTCCGCATTGCGCACGCACAAACTGAAGGGCAGGCACGCATGACGAGGTATATTGACTGCCGGGAGGCACGTCCCATCCCGCCGTGAAACTTAAAATGGGTGCGGCTAAAGATTGACTCCTGTCACGCGATCAAGCATCAGCCTGCGTGATCTCCCCGTCCACCATGCGCCACGCGCCGGCACTGTTTTTATTCTGAATCGCAACTGGCAGACAATCATCCGGGAAACCTTGATAGCACACGGGACGCACGAAACGATAAATCGCCGCAGTTCCAATGCTGGTAAAAAAACTGTGTGTGGATGAAGGATATGGACCGCCGTGATGCATCGAGGGACACACTTCAATGCCGGTGCCGAAACCATTGAAGATGATACGGCCAGCTTTGCGCTCGAGGATGCGCACAAGTCGAGCGTGCTCGCGCAAATCATCCGGCGTGCCATGGATCGAGGCCGTTAGCTGGCCATTCAACGACTCGGCGATGCGCTCGAGATCGTCTTTGCCGCCGCAGTGGGTGACGATGCTCGTGGGGCCGAAGACTTCCTCGCGGAGTGATTCACTAGCCTCGAAGGTCGCGCTGTCCGTACTGAACAGCGTCGCCGCCGCCTGTGACGCCTGCTTGCTGGCTGGAGATTCCGACTGGGCCACGAGCTGCACACCTTTCGTCGCCGTAAAACGCTCGATGCCGCCCGCGAAAGACTGAAAGATGCCTGCATGGAGCATGGTCGCAGGAGCTGATGACTTGACCAGCGCGGTGGATTTTTCCAAAAACGCTTTCAGGCCATCGCTTTGCAAACCGAACACCAAACCAGGATTGGTGCAGAACTGGCCGACACCCATCGTCAGTGCTCCGACGAATCCCTCGGCGATTTTTTCAGCGCGTTCCTTCAGCGCACCGGGCAGCAGGAAGACGGGATTCACACTGCCCAGCTCACCGTAGAATGGAACCGGGCTCGGACGTGCCGCCGCAGCATCGAATAGCGCACGACCGCCGCGCAACGAACCCGTAAACGCCACCGCGCAGGTGAGCGGGTGGCGCACCAGCGCCAGTCCGATGTCATTGCCCTTGCCCTGCACCATGGAAAACGCGCCCGCCGGCATCTTGGTTTGCTCCAATGCCTTCACGATCGCACCGGCAATCATCTCGCAGGTTCCGGGATGACCCGGATTCGCCTTCACCACCACCGGGCAGCCTGCGCCTAGCGCGCTGATTGTGTCCGTGCCTGCAACTGAAATGGCAAAAGGAAAATTGCTCGCGCCGAAAACCACCACCGGTCCGATGGGCTGCATCATGCGCCGCACATCCGGCTTCGGCAGCGGCTGACGATCCGGCTGTGGACGATCAATCCTGGCCTCAACCCAAGAACCATCACGGATGAGCTTGGCGAACAATCGTGCCTGTCCCGTGGCGCGACCGCGCTCTCCCGTGCAGCGCGCCATCGGCAAGCCAGTCTCCGCATGAGCCCGTTGCAGCAGGGAATCGCCGAGCGCCTCGATTTGGTCCGCGATGGCTTCCAGCAGTGACGCTCGCTGTTCCGGGAACTTTGCGCGAAATGCATCGAATGACTCATCCGCCGCGCGCAACGCAGCATCCGCGAGTGCAGCCGAAGTTTCGAAATAAACGGGCGCGAGAGTCTCGCCCGTTGCGGGATTCGTGATGGAAAATGTGACGCCGTCAGATGGTGTGACTTTGCCTGCGATGATCGAGTGTCCGTGGAGGGTCATGAGTTAATCAAGTGTGTTCGACAGCGTTCCGATGCCATCAATGCTGATGCGTACTTCGTCGGCGGCCTGAAGACAAAAATCATCCGGCGGCACGACGCCGGTGCCCGTCATGAGGAAGGCCCCCTGCGAGAACGTGTCTTCTTTGAAAAGCCAACCCGCGAGTTCCTCGGGCTTGCGCTTCATCTGAGCGATGGTGGTGCTCCCGGAAAAGACAATGCCGCCCTTGCGCACAATCTCGCAAGCAATGACGGTGTCCGGCAGGATGGGTTCCCCGGCAATGAAAATGCCGGGACCGAGCGCGGCGCAATTCTTGAAGACCTTGGCCTGCGGCAAATAGAGCGGGTTCTCGCCCTCGATGTCGCGACAACTCAGGTCGTTACCGCAAGTGTAGCCGATGATGCGTCCTCGATTATTGATAACGAGGGTCAGTTCCGGTTCCGGCACGATCCATTTGGAATCCAGGCGGCGGTGCATCACTCCGCCCGGCGCCACGACGCGTTGCGGTGTGGCCTTGAAAAAAATCTCCGGTCGATCCGCCGCATAGACACGATCATAAAAACTCCCTCCACCCGCCTCTTTCGATTCTTCCATGCGCGCGGTGCGGCTGCGATAATAAGTCACGCCGGCAGCCCACACCTCCTGTGTACCGATGGGGGCAAGCAACTGTGCGGGGGCAGAAACCTGATGGCGCTCACTGGCCATGGAACCCAGCCAGTCAGCGAGGTTTTCATGGTTAACGAGCCAATCCCAGTCGTGAGACTGCACTGTGTAATGTTGCCCGTCGATTTCCACAACGGGGTCAGCGGGTGTTTTGTAAAGAATCATTCGGAGTACGATGCATAGCAGCGTTTATGAGCGCAACAAGGCGTTATCTGCAACAGTTGACGATGACATGCCAGCCCATTCCGAGTTGCAGAGTCTTGAAAGCGCAAGCGAGTTTTGCTTGGCAAGCGCACCAGAAGCGTCGTGAATTGGACTGCTCTTCATTTTGCCGACATGCTCCATCCATCTCGCCGCCTCCTGCCCGCCGTCCTCACCATGGTCTGCTCCACCGGTTTGTGTGGCGGGGACGACACTCTGCGGCGCGAACTGGAACGCGCCTTCTCCGGTTGGCGGACCGCCATTGTGTCGCGAAACCTCGCGGCGTGGAAAGAGAACACCGCATCCTTCCGCCAGATGGAAACGCGCAATATGATCGTGAGCCAGAAGCAACTCTTCCCGCAAGCACTCTTCGATTTTCCACTGCGCGCACCAGAGACTGGCACCCTGCGCTTCATCAAGGCGCAAGCCAAGGGCCCTACAGCCCGCGCAATTTATTTTGGTAAAGCGGATGTCGGCATCCCCGACGCGGGCGTAATACCAGAAAACCTGCTGGTGCTGAATTTCATCAATGAAGCCGGCCGATGGAAGTTCGACACCCTGCGACTAATTAACCTCGCAAGCGCGCCAGACGTTCGAGCAACGCTGAAAAACGGCGGCACCTCCGGGATTCTCAACTCGCCGGAGTTCGAACCAGACGGCATGCTGCCGCCAACCCCGAAACCTTGTGCGGCACCTGACCACATCGCGGCACTGCAGGTTGCGTCACTCGGCTACGCCACCGTGGCCAGGGTCAACGGCTTTGCCCTTCCAGTCGTCGCCGACGCTGCGGAACAGCACATCATCATCGGCGGCCTGATGGATGGTGAGAATACCCTGACACTGGAAATCAAGCCAACAGTCGTGGCTGAGGGCAGCGCGCGCCATCTCGTGATCAATGCCGTGGTGCTGACCGGCAACGAGGCCAAGCCCGCGATCCGTGTCTTCAACTGGAAACCGCCCGGCATGAGCGCACCAGAGTTCTCGGAACAGAAAATTATCGTGAACAAAATCACGATGCGGGCTGATTGATCCCGGATTTATTTCTTGTTGAAGAGACTCTCGAGAATCGCGGCACCGTTCTGCTTGAGGAATTCCGCCACATCGCCGATGGGATTATCCCATTCCTGAGTCGGCTTGGACAGCCTGCCCTTTGAGATAAATTTGTATTCCAGCCGTCCTAGCTTGTCCATCAGGGCGGCTTGAACCGCCGCCTCGGCAGCCAATCCCACGATGTCACCCCCGTATTTCTTCGCGACGTGCACCTTGGCCTGGGAAAGCACGCGCCGCGAAAGATCCGGACCGATGAGCAGGATGCAAGTGGCCCGGTGCAAATCCTCATGGGTATTAAACCAGCTTCCATCGCGCAGCGTGACTTCGTAGTCGGGAAACACGAGCCGGGTGTCACTTTTGACGATGAGCTTGCCACCTCGGAAATAATGCACGTCCGCCGTGGCATCTTCACCGAGGACGCCGCCGAGGGCGACATCTCCGAGGTCGATCCCCCACTCGCCGAGCTTCTTCATGTCCTTTTTTCGCAGCGCCTCCTTGAGTGGCACGCCGCCGAGAACCGCACCCTTGCCGACCCTGGCTTTGATGGTGAAATCAGGATCCCACACACCGCTTTCCGCATTGAAGGGACGAACGAACCCCGAACCCGTCACCTCAAAGCGCGCCAGCGTTTGCGACAGCGGTGGCTCATCGCCCGCCATGATTTTTTGATTGAGCGAGATCGATCCCTCAAGCTGGAGCGAGCACCGGTTATGCCTGGCCAAGTCTTCCGGAGCCACATCCAGATCCGTCAGCACCACACTGACCCGGTCGAAAACCGTGCGCCGCTCGCGCCGCTCCGCGATCCCGCCGTCCTTGTCCAGAACCGTGCGACGCTCAAAAAGGTCGATGTGGGCATTTCCCACACTCACTTCCTCCGCCGTGAGCGCCATGATCAAGTCGGAAGCCTTGAAAGGCTTGCGTTCACGATCTCTCCGGGCGCGCTTTCTTTTTCTTTTCGTGACCGAATGCTCCGAGGATGCCTTCGGCGAATCCTGCCCGGCTGCAATACCGGCCGCACTGGCCGGCGCCAGCACTCCACCGTGAAACAAGCTCATGCGGACGCGATTCAGTCCGGCTGATGCCGACGCCGTCTCCTTCAACTTGGACGGCACCAGTTCCACTTCGACGTCCTCAAAATCATCCGGCCTGGAAAAGAGCAGGTCGAGCAAACTCTCGTGTGACTCCTTCTCCTTCCCGCCCACGACGACATCTTCCTCATCGCGCAGGTTGAAATTCTGAACGTGCAACCGCTGAATGACCGCGCGGCGGTGAATCAAATCGCCAAGAGAAACAGCAAGATCAATCTTGTCGGCGGAAAGCAGCACCCGGGCCGGGTCGATCTCAGCGCGTGAATTCAGCGGCTTGGCCACCTCCTCATCCCATGGAACGAGGCGCAAGCCGCGAATCTCCACGATCGCTGGCGAACAGAACAAGTTCAGCGATGTGCTCTCGATATCCGCGCGGCAGTTCCACCCCTTCTCCATTTCTGCAATCAAACGGCTGCGTTCCACCTGGCCGCGAAGCCAGAACTGAAGACCGAACAATCCGCCCGCTCCCGCCACGAGCAGAACCAGAATGATGCGCAAGACCTTCTTCTTCATCGGGACGAGAATAATGGCGGAATGACAAAGCACAAACAGCAAACAAACCTGTCAGCCACCCAGTTGCCAACGCCACCCGCACCCCATTTTGTGTTTTGAAATTTCATATTGTCGTTTCATCCATCATCCATCATCCTTCATCCTTTCATGATCACCCCTGTCCGCGTCCGCTTCGCCCCCTCGCCCACCGGTTATCTCCATGTCGGAGGGGCGCGCACCGCCCTGTTCAACTGGCTCTTTGCCAGGCACCATGGCGGCAAATTCATCCTGCGCATCGAGGACACCGATGAAGCGCGCAACACCGAGGCGGCAATGAGTGCGATATTCGACGGACTCCACTGGCTGGGGCTTGACTGGGATGAAGGTCCGGAGGCTGGTGGAGATTGCGGGCCGTATTATCAAAGCCAGCGAAAAAGCATCTACGACACCTACCTTGCCAAACTCAAAGCCGCTGGACGTATTTACGAGGATAATGGAGCGATCCGTTTCAAATTCAGCCGGGAACCGGTGACGATTCCCGACATGATCTGTGGCGACATTAAGTTCGCAGCCACGGAGGAACCGGACATGACCATCCGCCGGCCTGATGGCGGTTACATTTTTCACTTCGTGAATGTCGTGGACGATATCGAGATGCGCGTGACCCACGTCATCCGCGGCGAAGACCACATCTCTAACACCTGGAAGCACATCGACCTGTGCCGCGCGCTCGGAGCCGAGCCACCAATCTACGGGCACATTCCACTGATCCTGAATCCAGATGGCTCCAAGATGAGCAAGCGTGACGAGGGCGCGAGCGTGGCCAGTTACATGGAGGCCGGTTGTCTTCCCGCAGCGGTATTCAACTATCTCTGTCTCCTTGGTTGGACCCCAAGACTTCCTGCTGAAGTTATCACCAAGGAAGAAGCAGTTGATGCCTTTGATATTTCAGAGGTGCATCACAGCAACGCGCGCTTCGACATGGCCAAATGCACCTGGCTCAACCAGCAGCATTTGCGCGCGCTCACGGGAAATGCACTGGTGGAACATGCCCGGCCCTGGCTGGAGATGGCGGGGTTGCAGGTCGGCGATCAGGCTTATGCTGCGCGCGCACTGGATAGCGTAAAGGAAAAAGTCAGTCTCGCGCGCGAGTTTCCCGGCTGGACCCATTTCTTTTTCCGGGATGATTTTTCCTACGAAGACGAGGTGATCGCAAAGTTGAAAGCAAACAGCCATGCGGCAGCGTTGCTCGGCGCACTGCGCGACGGTTTGGAACGCTGTGCGGGCTGGAACGAAGCAGTCATCGCGGAAACCATCAACGGCATCGCAGCGGAGCAGAAGGTCAAATCGGGCGCGCTCATGCCCTTGCTGCGCTTTTCCCTGAGCGGCCAGACACGCGGGCCGGATGTAAAAGTGATGATGGGTGTGCTGGGACAAGCTCGGAGTGTCGCGCGTGTGGCACGGTTGCAGCAGTTCGTTCTGCAGACCGCCAGCCGGTGAAGGCCACCACATCCGCCTGTTGACACTAAAGCATCTAAATGCTTAAATGCGCCATGAGAACCACGCTTGATCTGCCAGATCCCCTGTTCTGCGAGCTCAAGGCCCAGGCGGCACGGCAGCATGTGAAAATGAAAGACCTGCTCAAGACCTATGTCGAGGCTGGCATCTATGGACGCAGTGCTGCCACATCCCAGCCCCGCTCAGCGCGCAGTGCCCTGCCCGTGGCCCGGCGTGCCACTGGAAAAACCATTCGCGCACTGAGCAATGCACAGATTCAGCAACTCCTCGACGAAACAGATGCCCCGCGGTCCCGTTGATCTGCTGGACATCAATGTCTGGCTGGCTCTCGCAGATGAGAACCACGAGAACCATGGTCGTGCACGACACTACTGGGAGCAGGAAAGCGCAGCGCGGCTCGCATTCTGCCGTGTGACCATGCTCGGTCTCCTCCGTCTCTCCACGCACCGCAAGGTGATGGACAACAAACCGTTTACCAACGAGGAGGCCTGGCGGGCCTATCGGAATTTTCGTGCCCTGCCCGAAGTGACACTTCTGGCTGACCCTCCCACCTTGGAGTCGAGCATGGCGGCATGGACAGTGCTTCACGGCTTCCCCAACCATCGTTGGACGGACGCCTATCTGGCTGCGCTTGCGCAATCAAGTGGCGCCCGGCTCGTATCCTTCGATGTTGATTTTCTCCATTTCTCGAAACTGAACGTTCTGCATTTAAAAGTACCGGCGGCAACACAAAGGCGCCCGCTCCCATGACGCAAACTTTTTACACTCTGGACGATTTGCGCCGCTGGCGCGAGATCGCGCCGACGCCCGATCCTCCGGCTAGGCTGGCGGTCATCGGCGATCCCATCGCGCATTCACGCTCGCCGCAGATGATGAACGCCGCGCTGGCTGCACGTGCCATCCACGCGCAATACATCCGGGTGCAAGTTCCACCAGGGTCGGTAAAGAAAGCGTTGCAGCTTTTCGCCCAACATGGGTTCATGGGTGTGAACTGCACCATTCCTCACAAGTTCGAGGCAATGGAGGCGATGGATGAAGTTGATCCGCTGGCTGCGCAACTTGGTGCCGTGAACACCGTGCGCATCCACGATGGAAAGCTCTCCGGCTACAACAGCGACGGTCCCGGCTTCGTGCGCTCCGTCGAAGACGCATTCGGAAAATCCGTGCGTGATCTGCGCGTGCTCATCCTGGGTGCAGGCGGAGGTGCAGGAAGCGCAGTTGCTGCGCAGTGTGCGCTCGAGCAATGCCGGGGGCTGGTGCTCGTCAACCGCACCCCGTCCAAGGCGGAACTGCTGGCTGTGGAATGCCGGGGACTTTCAGCACCGGCTCGTGTCACGGTCTGCCGCTGGGACGATGCTGCTCTGAGTGAAGTTATTGATCAAACTGATCTGATCGTGAATGCCACACCGCTGGGAATGAAAAAAGGAGACGCACTCCTGTTCGATCCTGCGCTGCTCCGCGTTTCACATCTGGTGTTCGACATGGTTTACCGCAATGGTGCAGAAACCCCGCTTATCATCGCAGCCAAGGCGATGGGCGCGAGAACTTGCGATGGTCTGACGCTCTTGTTGCATCAGGGCGTGGTTTCATTTGCGCATTGGTTTGGAGAACCGGTGCCGTTGGAAGCGATGCGGGCGGGACTGAAAAATTCGAACCAGAGCATTTTTAATAAATGACGCAGCCGCATCTCGTAAGAGTGCGGGAAGAAGCCACGGCAGCCAGCGAAGCCTGCCTATTTCCCGCGTTTTCGCTTCGCGACGGCGGGGAGAGCTTCCATCTTTCCCGCGTTTTCGCTTCGCGGCTGCGCAACACGAACGCGGCTACGAAATTATTTAAAATGACGTAGCCGCATCTCGTGAGAGTGCGGGAAGAATATTCGCCAGGCGGCGAGGCATCCAAATTTCCCGCACTCTCACGAGATGCGGCTACGAAGAATAAAA
>VFKE01000191.1 GCA_009885695.1 Verrucomicrobiota bacterium
AACAAAGTGCTCCATGAGCCTGCTTTGCTTATGGGCTGACAACCGGCTTTTGCGTTGAAACATTGAGTGAAGCATAGGACTTTTTGCCGCCCTTAGCTACTTCAGCCCCTAAACTTATTGTCACCAAACGGAATCAAGGGTGCCTTCCCTTGGTGAGGAAACTTAAAGAGGGGATGCATACATTTTTTGCAGCGCCGTGCACATTGCTGCACTCGAATCAGAACTCCCGGTTCAGCCTCAATCGCCCGCGCCAACGGCACACATGAAGATTTGATCGGAGCCGAACAGGGATTCACAAAATACACGCAGCATCCGGGATTGCAGACCATTTACACTTCGATGCTTGTCCCTCTCCCTGCCCAATCCGATGACCAATCCCTGCTCGCTCACACTCGTCGAGGCTCTGCGCCATAATCTTCTGGAAGACGACTCATCGCGCTTGCAAAGCACCGCGACACCAGCCACTAAATCCAAACTATGAGCCCACGACGATCCCCTTTCTCTGCGGCGCCGGCCCTGCTCGCGATGCTGTTCGCTGCGCCGACCCACGCCCACGCCTCCATGTTCCAGGGTGAGACGCTCGACTCCGTCGCCAACGGCATCGCCTGGATCGTGCTCATTATCGCGCCGATCATCGGCATCACCGTTTTCTGGCTCGTCCACATTTTGCCGGAAAAGATCGCCCACAATAAAAAACATCCGCAGACCAAGGCCATCCAGTGTGTGTGCCTGCTCTCGCTTGTCTTCGGTGGCATGCTCTGGCCCTTCGCCTGGCTCTGGGCTTACTCGAAACCGGTGCTCTACAAGCTGGCCTATGGCACGGACGTGGATGAATCGCTCGGCCATCCCGGCACGGAAACGAAAGAGGAAGTCGAAGTCGCAAAACTCCGCGCCCGCGTCGCCGAACTCGAATCACAAGCCAAGGGAGGGGAGGCTTAATGGAAATCATCCTGCTCGGCATTTACGCCTTCTTCGTCTGGTTCATCTTCATCAAGAAGAAGTGGCTGCCCTGGAACCTCACCAGCCAGGTCATCTGCGTGACAATCCCGATCGTCGCGCTGACGATCCTCGTCTTGTTCATGAACATCGTCGCGCCGTCATCCTCTGATGTGCGGGCGATGAATTATGTCATCCCGATCGTCCCGCGGGTGACCGGCCAGGTCACCGAGGTGCCCATCGAGCCCAACCGGCCGATCAAGAAGGGCGACGTCCTCTTCAAGATCGATCCCGAGCCCTTCCAACTCGCGGTGAAGGCTGCGGAGGCCACGCTGGCGCAGAACAAAGTGAAGCTGGTGACTGCGGAGGCCACGCAACGCGGGCTGGAGGATCAGCTTAAAAACGCGGCGGCGAAAAAGGCCGCGCTCGTGCCGCGGATCGACCTCGCGAAGAAGCGCGTCGAGCAATTCACCCAGCTCGCCGCCACGGGAGCCGGCAAGCGCGCCGACCTCGAGCAGGCGCAGGCCGAACTCGGTAATCTCGAAAGCGAATTCCTCGCCGCGGATGCCACGGAGTCGCAGGTGAAGCAAAAGCTCTCCGCGCGCACCGAAGGGGGTGAGATCGACGAAATCGCCACCGCCAGGGCACTGATCGCGAAGTCCGAGGCTGACGTTGGCAACGCAAAATACGATCTTGACGGCACCACGCATCTCGCGCCGGCCAACGGCCGCGTGGCCAATCTCGCGCTGCGCCCTGGCGTGCGCGCCGTGCAACTGCCGCTCGCGCCGGTGATGAGCTTCATCGAGGAGGACGATCCGTGGGTGATCGCCTTTTTCCGCCAGAACGAGTTGCGCTATGTCAAGCCGGGCGACGAGGCGGAAATCTTCGTGGAGACGCACCCCGGTCGCATCATCAAGTGCAAAGTCGATTCCATCCTCTGGGCCACGGCGCAAGGCCAGATGCCGATCAGCGGCAACCTGCCAAACACCCAGACGGTCGCCGCGCCCGAGCAGCGCATCGCCGTGCGGCTGCTCGTCGAGCCCAAGGACCGCGAAATCTTCCTCGCCGCCGGAGCGCGCGGCGCGGGCGCGATCTATACCGATAAAGGAAAAATCATCCATATCATCCGCAAAGTCTTCGTGCGCGTCTCGACGAAGCTCGACTGGTTCGTCTTCAAGCTCCACTGAAGCCACCCCTCATGAATACCCGCAATCTTCTCGCTGCCGCCGTCCCCCTCATCCTTGCCGGATGCGGACTCAAACAACCGCCCGCCGGCGCCGACATCATGCCCGAATCCGCACGCGGGCAAATCCCCGGTCAGTGGGCCGGGGGGCATCGCTCCGGCAATGTGGTGCCGGATTGGATTCGGACCTTCGGCGACTCGGAACTGACCGCGCTCGTCGCGGATGCCGTCACACGGAATCCCGACCTCAGAGCCGCTGCCGCGCTCGTGGAGGCCTCGCGCGCCGCCGTGCGTGTCGCGGCGTCATCGTTGTATCCGGGCATTGCCATGAAAGGGTTGGGCGAGAGACAAGGAAAGGAGCTTCGAGGAAGTCTCGACCAGGGCATTGATCCGCCGACCTTCGGCGGATTGGGAGTCCCTGACAGCGGCGGCAGCGCCGGCAACCGAAGCGTGGATTCATCCTCGCAGCGCTGGGTCTATGGCCTCGGCATCGGTGCCGCCTGGGAGGCCGACGTCTGGGGCCGCGTGCGTTCGAAGAAAGCCGCCGCAAAATCCGAAAGCGCCGCGCTCGAGGCCGACTACGAATTCGCCCGCCAGTCGCTCGCCGCCGCCGTGGCGCGCGCCTATTTCTCCACCATCGAAGCCTCGCAACAGGCCGCGAATGCACAGGAGACGCTCGATCTCTACCAGGAGTATTTGAAGCTCACCGACGTGCGCAAACAGCAAGGCCATGCGAGCGACTTCGAGCTCGCTCAGATCAAGTCGCGCACCGCGGGCGCGCAAGACGCTCTTTATATCGCGCAAGCCGCGCGCGCGCAGGCCATCCGCGCCATCGAGGTCGTCACCAGCCACTATCCTGCCGGCAAACTCGCGACACGCCGCTCCTTTCCCCGCCAGCCGAAAGGCGTTCCCGCCGGACTGCCCGCGCAACTTCTGGAACGCCGGCCTGACCTCATTGCCTCCGAACGCCGCTTCGCCGCCGCATTTCACCGCGTGAATGAAGCCCGCACCGCGCGTCTGCCGCGCTTTGCCATCAGCGCCACCAGCGGGCTGGGCACCGCGCAACTCGACAACGTCGGCGTGCTCGATGCCTTTACTTGGAGCCTCGCCGCCGGGATCACCCAGCCGATCTTCCTTGGTGGCCAGCTCAAGGCCGCCCAGGACGTCCGCAGCGCCGAACAAAAAGCCGCCGTCGCGAGCTACGTCGGCGTCGCCCTGCGCGCCTTCCAGGACGTGGAGGACGCTCTCGCCGCTGATTATTACCTGCGCAAACGGGAAGGCGCCCTGACCGACATGGTGGCCAGCAGCGCCGATTCCGTGAAGCTCGGACGCCTGCAACTCGACCAGGGCCAGGTCGATATGTTCACCATCCTGCGCCTCGCCGGTGAAAACCTCGCAGGCAAGATCGAACTCACCAAAATCCGCGCCTCCCGCCTGCGCGAACGCGCGAACCTCCATCTCGCCCTGGGCGGCAGCTTCAGCGGCGGCAATGGCAAGTGAAATAGCGAACCTCCACCCTTCATGGGGCATGATAAAAACCAACGAATCAAAAACCCTAATCAACTGAACTCATGGCCGTCCTCACCAACTTCGCTGACGATTGTGATCTCGTGAACCTCGGACTCGCAGCGGGCGGTCGCGGTCCTTACTTCATGCGCCAGACCGGCTCGGCTCCCGGCAGCACGTCGCCCCAGCAAGATAACTTTATCCTCCGCAAGGATGGTGTCTGGGTGCTGAACCTGACCGTGTTCACCCTTCCGGAAAAGGAGATGAACGAGAAGTTCCTCTTTCGCGAGCTCCCTGAACTTGTTTCGGTGATCGACGGACTTGGCGGCAAACCTCTGGTGGTTGAGGACAAGCTCCCGGCCGGCAAGAGCCGCGCGGAAATGCTCGCCGCCCTCCAATCGACCGCTTCCACCCTGATCTCCCGTCTCCGCGACGCCAAGGGCTCGAAGTTCCAGCGCTGAGGACGCAACTGATTTGAATCCGCAGTATCCCGGCTGACAGATTGTGACAGAATAAGCCCGCATATTCACAAAGCATAGGATGCAACATCGGAGCAATTCCGTTTGATTCGCCAGCAAGAAATCACTTTAGAGCATTTTCAAAAAAGACGTAGCCGCATCTCGTGAGAGTGCGGGAAGAAGCCACGGCAGCCAACGAAGCATGCATATTTCCCGCGTTCTAACGAACACGGCTACGAAATTTTATCGCCTCTCCAGCCCCCATCACGAACCCGCCACCCAACCCAAGTCCATGTCGAAGCAAAAAGAATCCAAGGAGAGCCAGCCCGAGAAACTCAAGCGCAAGGCCTACGAAAAGGAGTTGCGGCAGCTTCAGGAGGAGTTGTGCCATCTCCAGGCCTGGGTCAAGCACAAGGGCCTGCGCGCGATCATCATCTTCGAGGGCCGCGACGCCGCAGGCAAGGGCGGCACCATCCGCGCCCTGACCGAGCGGGTCAGCCCGCGTGTGTTTCGCACGGTCGCGTTGCCGGCGCCGTCCGATCGCGAGAAGTCGCAGATGTATATCCAGCGTTACATGCAGCACTTCCCGGCTGCGGGCGAGATCGTCATCTTCGACCGCAGCTGGTATAACCGCGCAGGCGTGGAGTATGTCATGGGCTTTTGCACGAAGGAGCAGCGCGACCGCTTTCTGGAGTTGTGTCCCGAGATCGAGAAATACATCGTGGAAGGCGGCATCAAGCTCATCAAAATCTGGCTGGAATCGAGTGACAAGGAGCAGAAGCGCCGCTTCGAGGCCCGCATGGAGGATCCGCTCCGCCAGTGGAAACTCAGCCCGATGGATCTGCCTTCACGCGAAAAATGGTATGAGTATTCGAAGGCGCGGGACAAAATGCTCGAGGCCACGGACACCAAGCACGCGCCATGGCACATCCTGCGTTCCGACGACAAAAAGCGCGCGCGCCTCAATTGCCTTCGTCACATCATCAGTCTCATTCCCTACAAGAAAGTTCCGCGCGCGAAAATAAAACTCCCCGAACGCTCGAAGAAGCACGCCTACGACGACCAGGCCTCGATCATAGGGCGCAAATTTGTTCCCGAGAAATACTGAGTCGAATTTGCACGGACCTTTGCCAGGTCGAATCAGAAACTAGCGTGATCATGTTCCAGCCAAGTAACACATGAGCACCTCCCCAGATCTGACAGCGACGAAGAAGCGCTCAATCCTGCTGCCTTGGCGGCGCGGGATGACGGAGGGCCTGGCGAGCTCGCTGCGCTTAGACCTCGCGGCGGGCGTGACACTGGCGGCTTACCTGCTGCCGGCGGCCTTGGGTGATGCGTCGCTCGCCGGATTGGATCCGCAACACGGACTTTACGCCTGTCTTTTCGGCGGGCTGGTGTTCTGGTTGTTTTGCAGTTCGCGCCAGACCTCGATCACCGTCACCTCGGCGATCTCATTGCTCATCGGTTCCACGCTCGGCGGTCTGGCCGGTGGCGACCCAACGCGCTTCGCCGCGATGGCGGCCTGCACCGCGCTGCTCACGGCTGCGATCGCGTTCATCGCGTGGCTGGCACGCGCGGGTTCGGTCGTGAGTTTCATCTCGGAAACTGTGCTCATCGGTTTCAAAGCCGGCGTGGCGTTGCATCTCGCGAGCACGCAGTTACCCAAGCTCTTCGGGGTCAAGGGCGGCCACGGCGATTTCTGGGAACGCATGGATGTATTTTTCCACCATGTCAGCGAGACCAACGGCACGTCGCTCGCGCTCGGCGGGATCGCGCTGGCGGCGCTGATTGTCGGGAAAAAACTGCTGCCCAACAAACCCGTGGCCTTGTTTGTGGTGATCGGCGGAATCGTGGCGGCGTCGTTCATTGATCTAGGCAGCCTCGGCGTGAAACTGCTCGGGCACGTTCCAAGCGGCGTGCCTTTGCCCTCACTGCCCGTAGTGTCCTTTCGCGAAGTTCGCGAACTGCTTCCACTGGCCCTCGCGTGTTTCCTCCTCGCCGCAGTCGAGACTGCGGCGATCGGCCGGATGTTCGCCGAGAAGCACGGCTACCGGCTTGATAGCAATCAGGAGTTTCTCGCGCTCGCCGGGGTCAACCTCGCATCCGGCCTTGGCCAGGGCTTCCCGATTAGCGGCGGCATGTCGCAATCGCTCGTCAACGAAAGCGGCGGGGCGCGCACTCCCCTGTCCGGCTTGATCGCCGCAGGGATCATGCTGGTCGTCGCCCTGTTTTTCACGGAACTGCTCCGCAACCTGCCGCAACCGGTCCTCGCTGCCATCGTCCTCATGGCCGTCGCCAGCCTCGTAAAGGTCAAGGAATTGAAACGGCTCTGGCGCCTGCATCGCAGCGAGTTCTTCGTCGCCGCCACCTCGCTGCTCGGCGTCTTGTCCGCCGGACTGCTCCAGGGCGTGCTCATCGGCGCCATCATCTCGCTCGTCCTCCTGATCCGGCGCGCCTCGACGCCGCACGTCGCCTTTCTCGGCCGCATTCCCGGCGCACGACGCTACTCCGATCACTCGCGCCACCCGGACAATGAGCCGACGCCCGGCGTGCTTGCCTTCCGCGTCGAGTCGAGCATCGTCTATTTCAACGCCGACCACATCTTCGACAGCGTAAGCGCGCGCGTCGATGCCAGTCGCGAGCCGATCCGCTTTGCCGTCTGCGATCTTTCGACTTCACCGAACATCGACATGGCCGGCGCGCGCATGCTGCAAAACCTCCACGGCGAGATGGCCCGGCGCGGCATCGCCTTTCACCTCGTCGAAGCGCGCTCCACCGTGCGCGACATGCTGCGGATCGAGGGGGTGGAGGAAAAAGTGGGGCGCATCGACCGCTTCACGTCACTGGCGCACGCGATTGATGACTTTCAAAAACAGCCATTGAAATCATGACACAAACAGCCCAGACTAAACGTCCCATGAAAAAATCTCCTTCCAAAGCCAAACCCATCAGCGCTGAACTTGAAGCAGCCACCCGCAAAGCGGACCTTGCCGAGACCAAGGTCCACCAGGCCAAGGCCGCATTCAAAAAAGCCAAAAAGACCTTCAAACTTGCCCGTAAAGCCGCCAAAGCAGCGCGCAAGGAAGCAAAGGCATTACAGCAAGCGACTGACGAGGCCGCAAAAAAAGTGGCAGCGGCAGCCGCAAAAAAAGCCACTGCGGCCAAGAAAAGCCCTTCTAAAACCCCCGCGAAATCAATCCTGAGTCCGCCGGTCAAACGTAAGCGGGTTCGGAAAAAATCCAAAGTCGTTGCACCGATTAAACCGATTGCGGATGCTTCACCGGCCAAGGACCATTCCCCTGAGGTTCAGTCGCCCGGGGTGACTGCGTGAATTTCCGGTCCGTCATCAGTCTGATTTCTTGCGTCGCGAGGCCAGCCTGCAATCCACGCTCAAGATCAAAGCGGCTGCTCTGGAGAATGAGAATTCCCCTGGCTTGGAGCACGTCACCGCGCCGGCGACAATTCAAATCAAACATCGTTAACAAACCGGCCAGCAACAATTTTTTCGGCAAACTAGTTCTTGTCTTTGAAACAACGCCTCATCACTATTTCAGTCATGATACTTAAGGAGTTGGTCAAGAGATGATCCGACCCGGGCAGATGGATTACAAGTTGACCGGGAAACAGTCATGCCTGTCAGCAGGAGACGACTGATTCGGCGGGAGAAGCCGGAACTGATGGGCCTGAGCAGGCGCGAGCGACAGCTTCTATCAATTCTTCGGCGAAGTAGGGTTTCGGCAGATAGTTGACACCTTCTAGCAGACTGTGATCGCCGCCGAAGAGATCAACACTGTAGCCACTGCTGTAGAGAATCTTGCCTTCGGGCCGGTCGGCGTGGAAGCGCTCCGCAACATCACTCCCGGAAAGGCCGCCAGGCATGACCATGTCAGTGATGAGGAGGTCGACGCGCTCGTTGAAGCCCCGCCAAGTCGCTACCGCCATGGGGCCATCGGAGGCTTCCATGACCCGGTAGCCGGCGGCCTGGAGCATTTTGCGCGCAAGAGCGCGAACAGTGTCATCATCTTCCACGAGAAGGATCGTCTCTTTGTTGCCTCGCCGCGGTGCTGACGGGATCTGCTTTGGCGTCAACTCCTCGGGACGCTCGGTGACGGGAATGAAAACCCGGAAAGTTGTGCCCTTGTCTCGAGTGCTGCTGACTTCGATCCAGCCTTCGTGCTGGTTAATGATGCCGGACACGGTGGCTAGACCCATGCCAGTGCCTTTGCCGACCTCCTTGGTGGTGAAGAACGGTTCAAAGATCTGCGCGAGCGTCTCCGCGCTCATCCCTTCGCCAGTATCAGTGACTGAGAGCGTCACAAAATTCCCTTCCCGCGCTTCCATGTGACGGGTGGCCTGGGCTGCGCTGATTTGCGCCACCCCGGTGCAAATGGAGAGTGTGCCACCGGCAGGCATCGCGTCCCGCGCATTGACGACGAGATTAACGATGACCTGTTCGAGGTTACAGACGTCCGCAAGTATCAGCGGCAACTCTGCAGGATGCCCAAAAACAAGCGTGATGTTTTCCGGGACGAGACGTCGAAGCATCGCCTGGACGTTGTTGACCACGCCGCTGAGCGAGACTGCGCGCTTTTGCATGACCTGCTTGCGGCTGAACGCAAGGAGTTGCCGTGTCAGCGCGGCGGCGCGCTGGCCCGCACTCTGGATCTCACTGATCTGATCCTTGAGGACATTATCCAGTCCCGGTTTCCCAAGTTGGAAACTGGAATACCCCAGGATAACGGTCAGTAAATTGTTAAGATCGTGCGCAATTCCCGCCGCGAGGTGACCGACGGTCTCCACCTTCTGGGCATGACGAAGCCGCGTCTCCAGCACCTCTTGCTCGGAGACGTCCTGCACGATGGCGAGCAGGTGCGGGCCCGTGGCAAGTTCGAAGGGTTCCATCCAGAGAAGCGCGGTCCGTTCTTCTCCGCCTTTAGTCACGATGCGGCATTCTTGGCGCAGGACGGCCGTGCCCTGAGCCAGCTGACCCATGACCTCCAGCAATGTCCTGGACTCCATGCCGAGACCGGCCTTCCACAGCGAGTTTCCGACCATTTCCAAGCGGTCATATCCGGTAGCGTCAAGGAAGGCCTGATTGATCTGGACGCAAGCATGGTCGTGGAAGCGCAGAATGGCGATGGGCAGCGGGCAGGCTTCGAAGGCCTTGGAGAGGCGCTCCTCGGAGTTCTTCAGAGCTTCACGGGCCAGTTCGCGCTCGGCCATCTCGGCGGTCAGCTTCTCGTTATTTTCCTTCAGTTCGTAGGTCTGCGCCTGCACGAGGCGGTTCAGGTCCTCAAGCTTCTGCCCGGCCTGGATCGTGACCATCCATTTCTTGGTCATCGCGTGCGCGAGCTGGAGGACTTCAATGCTGTCGAAGGGCTTCTTGAGAATCACAAGCCGGTCGGAGTTGCCGAGCTTGGTCACGATCTCCTGCCATGAATAGTCCGAGTAGGCCGTGCAGATGCAAATCTGAATGCACGGGTCCTTGGCCCACACGCGGGTGATGGTTTCCACGCCATCCCACCCAGGAGGCATCCGCATATCGACGAAAGCCATGGCATAAGGATAGTTTTCCTCGAGCGAGCGCTCGACCATGGCGAGGCCTTCCTGGCCCTGATACGCGGAGTCGATCTGGAAGTTGATCTTCACACCCTTGCGATGGGTCTCGCCGAAAACGTCTGCGAGAACATCATCCAGGGCTGCCACAGCCTCTGTGCTGCCGCCGAGGATCTTGCGGAAGTCATCGTGAATCGTCGTATTGTCATCGATGATGAGAATCCGGTTGTTTTCAGTCAGTTCAGGTCTCGTTTTCATGATATGTTGCGTTTGAGATTCAGTTGGCTGCGGCGATGACCGCAGCAGGGACGATGGGCAGTTCGAGGGTAAAAATGGCCCCGGCACCGGGACCGTCGCTATGGACGTAAAGGGAGCCTCCCACCTCCTTCGCCGCCAGCGCACCGCTGTGCAGTCCGAAGCCGTGGCCTGTCTTCTTCGTTGTGAAGCCGTGGGCGAAAATGCGGGCGAGGTTCTCCTGAGCGATGCCGACGCCGTTGTCTTCAACGGAAATCTTCACGAAGTGCCCGCCGTTGTTCTGAATTTTTACGGTGACACGTTTGTCTTCGCGTCCGGAGTCATCGACCGCATGTTTGGCGTTGCTAAACAAGTTCACGAGAATCTGCAGCACCTTGTGCCGGTCCAACTGCAACTTCGGCACCTTCTCATATTCACGTCGCAGCTCGACATTGTGCCGCGCCATCGAGGCGGCGTTCATCCGGATAGCGTCCCCCACCAGGTCCTCCACCGTGAGCTGCTCGATCACGCCGCCCACCCTGGAATAGCTCTGTTGCATGGCGACAATTTGTTTGATGTGGCCGATGTGCGAAGTGATCGTCTCCACTTCCGCGAGCAGTTCTTTCTGCTCCTCGGCAAGAGCCGAGCTGATCTTGGAGACAAGGTCGGGGACGCGCTGGCCACGCGGATCGCTGGCGACGAACTCCGCGAAGTTGGCGCGATGTTCGTTGATCAAATTTGCCGCCTTGGCCAGGATCGTCACTTTCGAGCCGCGGAGTTTCTCGCTAAGAATGTTGCCGGAGACATTCACACTGTTGAGGACGTTGCCGACGTTGTGCAGGACGCTGGTGGCGACTTCGGCTTTGCCGGCGAGCCGTGACGTTTCCAGCAGTTTCTCCTGGGACTGGTGCAGCGCTTCTTCGGCAGCCTTGCGCTCTTCGACTTCACGTTCCAGCGCGGCAAGTTGCTCGTGCAGCTTCTGCTGGGCATTCTGCAACGCTGTGTCTTGCGCATGAATCTGGGCGAGCATCTGGTTGAACGCATCCGTCAGCGTGCCCACCTCATCACTCCCCGCCTTTTTCGCGCGCACGCTGTAGTCCTTACCCTCGGCAATCTGCCGTGCAGTGTCTGCCAGTTGAAGAATGGGTGCGGTCACCATGTGCTGGAAGCGGCCAGAGAGGAAGTAGGTGAGGATGAGTGACCCAGCCAGCACGACGCCCAGCATGCCGCCATAGAGCTTCATTAATCCGGCATACGCTGCGTGAAAGTCGGCATGAAGGTGAAGGGTGCCGTAAGTCCGGCCCTCACGTTTCACCGGGGTGGCAAGCAGCACGCGGTTGCCATCGACATGGAGCGCCGAGTCCTGCATTGCCGTCTTGATCCCAGCCCCGTCGCCCTCATTTCCAAAATGAGCCAGTCGGGTGCCGTCCGCCAGGTCCACGGTCGCACTGATGATCTGCGGCATTGTCGAGAGGCCCGAGAGTATTTCCGAGGCCTTTTCCTCGTCCTTGAACATCGTGGCCACGGCCAGGTTGCTCGCGATCATTTCAGCGGTCACTGAGAGTTCGCTGACAAATCTCTTTTTGATGGTCCAGGCCTGGTAGGCAAAGAGTGAGACGCACGCGAGCATGAGCACGAGGCCGGAGATGAGCATGATCACCAGGGTGATCTTCTGGCGGATGGAACGGTCTTGGAGGGCTTTCATGGTTAGTTCACGATGGTGGCGATTCCAAGCAGGTCAGACGGAATGGTGAGCCGCGCCTGCTGCGTGGCGTCGCGGTTGATCTCGAGCTTCACCTTGTTGTTCTTCATCACGAAACCGATCATCCCGCCGCCCCGCGCAAAGTTGTCGGCCTCGCCGACAACCGCGACCGGTGCGCCTCTTACCGCAGCCGCGACAACGGGGAGACGCTCTGTTGTAGCCACAAACACAAGGTGACAGGCACTCAGGCCGGCAATGTCGCTGGCACGCAGATGACGCACTTCCAACGGACGGGAGCCAACTTTTTGGCCGCTTAAAACGTTCTCAAGTCCACCGTCGAACGGATCGCGTCCGACAACGCCGATCACTACAGGCGACGTGGAAGTCGCGTGTGCGGTGGCGGGCCATTTGATCAACGTGACGAAGTTGTAGAGGTAAGCCGCCTTCACGGCGTATTCAGACTCCGCTTGAAGGGGCGAGAGGGGAAGCAGGGCCACGAGAATTAAGAGAACAACGCCGGACCATCGGCGGCGATTTCTCGCGACCTCATGGCATCCTGAGTCACTGGTTGCCGGCGAAACCATTCTATTAAAATCGGTAGGTCAGCTTTACCCGGAACGTGCGGCCATCCTGCTTGATGGCATCCTGAAGGTGTTCCTCTCCGCCGGGGACGCTGAATTCCCTGCCAAGCAAATTGTAGATCGAGGCGGAGAATTCGAGGTTGGGGACGATCTTCGCGCTCAGCAGTGTGAGGTTGAGGAGCCAGGCATCGGGCGTCCTGTTCCCCGCCAGCGTGAGCCGCTTGCTCGCGTAAAGCACCTCGAGGCTGGCAGACAGCTTGTCCGTAAATAACGGCACACTCAACTGCGCTTTGACCATGTCCTCGGGGGAGTTGACCAGCCAGCCCCCCGTCTGACCGCCCGTCGCTTGCTGCCGCGTGTAACTCGCGCGCAAGAGCATGCCGTTTTTCCAGCTGCCTTCGATTTCTGCCTCCGCACCGTTGACAGTCGCGTTGCCATTGTTGTCGAACTTATAGAATCCGCCGGGCTCGGTTACGGTGTCAATGAGACCCTTGATTTCATTGCGAAACAGCGAGACTTTGCCACGCCAATGATTGTTGAAATACTCCTCGGCCACGATTTCGTAGGACCGGATGGTCTCGGGCTGGAGGTCCGGGTTTGCGCGCTGGTCGAGGGCGTTGTAGTTTAACTGATAGGCGTTTGGAGCGCGGAAGGCGTCGCCAAAAAGCAGCTTTAGCGTGGTTTTCTCGCTCGGTTGCCACACCAGGGCTGCGCGCGGGTTCACGGTGTCGCCAAAAGTGTTGTAATGATCCCAGCGCAGACCGCCGGAAAGGCTGAGCGATTTACACAACTCCCAGCGGCTGTCCAAATACGTTCCGACCACCATCTGGCTGCTTTTCAGGTTCAGGTCGCTCCGGAATGGCCGCTCGACAAATTCGTTCTGATGCAGATCATTGGTCTGCCGCAGCTCCGCACCCAGGGAAAGGTGCAGGCAGTCGAAGAATTTCCGGCTCGCCCCGATCTCAGCGCTCCACCAGCGGGCCTGTGCCGTGTCTTGGATTCTTTCCCGATCAAGAATCGACGCCTCATGGTAGTCGTAAAAATCGTAGGTCACCCGGCTGTTGAGTGACCAGCCGTCCACCATTTCATGGGTGTAACGGAGTTCCACGTAGCCTCGCGAGTCCATCTGCGGGTGAGAGGTGTTGAAGACGCTGCCATAGGAGCCGGTGGGCACATTTTTGTCACGCGTGACATAGCCTCCCTGAAGTGAGAAATCCCCGTAGCTCACTTTCCCCAGCGCCGACCAATACTTGTCCCCGTCTTGATGCAGGGCGATGCCGCGGTTCGTCAATGGCGAGTCATACTCCTTGTAAAACAGACGGTCCGGACCCTCACTCGCATACATGGTCGCGGAAAACAGATACTCGAGCCCGCAATCGAGCTGCTTCCCAATCGTCAGTCGGCCGCTGTAAGTGTCGTAGCTGCCCCCGCTCGTGGACGCCTCGACTCCGTTCACATCACGTCCCCGGCGAGTGACCACGCTGATTACTCCGAAAAATGCATTGCTGCCGTAGATTGACGAGCCCGGCCCGCGGACGAACTCCACTCGCTCGATGAGATCAACGTCCAGCAAGGCCTCGGTTCCGACTTGCGCAGAATCGTAGATTGGATCGTTCATGCGGTGGCCGTCCACGAGCAGCAGCACCCGCGAGCCGTAGTCGCCAAGGCTGTTAAAGCCACGCACCCCCATATAGGAGTAAGCGCGGTCATAGGTGACATCGAACCCAGGCACGCCGCGGATGATGTCAGCGAGCGTCCGATACCCAAAGCTCTTGATATCAGCACGCGTCCTGATGGACACCGACGATGGGGCGTCGGTTACTTTCTGGGTGAACTTCGAAGCCGCAAAGACAGAATCTACGGTGATTTCGCTGAGTTCCTTGATGCTCAGATTCAAGAGCGGCGGCGCCGGCTGTTCCGCCTGCGTCATCATGGGAGCAACTGCCATCAGGAATGCGAGAACCTCGGCGAGCGGGCTGGCATCGCGTAATGCCCTTTTCCTGACACTGGGTTCTGGTCCCGCAACTCTGAGCGACACCCCTCCCAATCCCGATGTGTATCGGGAGACCCTTATAAAAGCTATGAATAACTGGAGAGTCATAATGCGATTTAATTCTCAATCTTATAAAGATTATAATAATTATTAAGATATTGCAAGCACTAATACCAATTAAGTAAATAAACTTAACAAAAACGGGCACGAAGGAAGCGTTTGTTTGATCGTGGAGCCGAGGATGTAAGACCAGGCTCAAGATTTGTCTGGCACCGCTCCAAAAAGGCGAAGAAAAGCTGGGCAGCAGCGGGCTGGAATATGCTGACAGTCAGCAATTTTTGACGGAATCGTCAGTGTTTAGATGACATGAAAGCGAAAGAGAAACACAATTTTTGAGCGTTTCCTGAGCGAGGCGAAAGAGGCCTGCCTAAGATTCACGATACGCCATCCTTGTATGAAATTGTAAATGGATCGCATCACAAAATCACAAACTTGTGAGTTGTTGATTTCTGAGCTGTCATGGGACAACCACAGTGCCGTCAGGCAATGTTTGCCGTTAACTTAGCCTTGTCATGGCCGTGCGACTTGCGAGAATCTCCCTTATGAAAATCAAGGAGCTGGTCAAACGAGCGCGCAAACTGGCCGAACCATTCTGTGTCACCAACGGGGACAAGTTTCGGCTCAAGGATGCCGATCCCGGTGATACGCTTCATTTCAAACAAGACGACAAGGAGCGCTCGAAAGAAGCGCTGGCCATGGGCATCGACCTTCTGTCCACGATGCAGGACATGCTCTATGCCCAGGATAAATGGGCGGTGCTTCTCATCTTCCAGGCAATGGACGCAGCGGGCAAGGACGGCGCCATCAAGCACGTCATGTCCGGCATCAATCCGCAGGGCTGCAATGTCCATTCCTTCAAGGCACCGACGAGTGATGACCTCGACCACGACTACCTCTGGCGTTGCATGAAGGTTCTGCCGAACCGCGGGCACATCGGAATCTTCAACCGCAGCTACTATGAGGAAACTCTGGTCGTGCGTGTGCACCCTGAGTTTCTGGAAAAACAGAAGCTGCCGCGCGAGCTCATCACCAAGGATATTTGGGATGATCGCTTTCGGGACATCCGCGCCTTCGAGCGTTACCTCGGCAACAACGGCGTGCTCATCCGCAAGTTCTTCCTCAATGTGTCCAAGAAGGAACAAAAGAACCGGTTCATGGAGCGCATCGAGAACCCCGAGAAGAACTGGAAGTTCTCATCGAGCGACGCCAAGGAGCGCAAGCATTGGGACGACTACATGAAGGCCTACGAAGACACGATCCAGAACACGGCGACCAAGGATGCACCATGGTATGTGGTGCCAGCGGACAACAAATGGTTCACTCGGGTGGTCGTGGCCGCTGCGATCATCGAAGCCCTCGATTCGCTCGGTTTGGAATATCCCAAGGTCGACGATGAAAAGCTCGGAGAACTCGCCGCAGCCAAGGAAATGCTGCTCGGAAAAATTTCGAGTGCCAAACGTAAAAATAATGGGTAGCCTCCAAACTCATCCTTCTCCCCGAAACCACCAAGCAGACAAACCAAAACACAAACCCATGTCTCTTATTGATACTCTCCTCGGTGCCCTCACCGGCAAAACCGACGCCAGCGGCGCCAATCCCCTTCAGGGCGCCCTCACGGGACTGCTCACCCAGAACGGCGGCCTCCAGGGCATGATGAGCAAGTTCTCCCAAGGCGGTCTCGGCGACATCTTCTCGTCGTGGACTGGCATGGGTGACAACAAGGCCATCTCGCCCGACCAGGTCCAGAATGTCCTCGGCTCGGATCAGGTGCAGGCGCTCGCCTCCAAGCTCGGCGTGGACTCCTCTCAGGCCTCGGGCTTCCTCGCCGAATACCTGCCAAAGATCGTGGACAAGCTCACACCCGCCGGACAGGTGGACGCCGGCGCAGACCACTCTCAAGGCCTCGCGGCATTGCTGCCTTCGCTTCTCTCGAGTCTTGGCGGCGGTTCCCGCCAGGCTTGATGCACCTCGAATCATGGCTAAGGCCGGCTTCCGGACTTCATGGCGCCTGCTTCACGACCCACCTGCGCAACGGGCGCGGAACGTGCTTTCCAATTTACTCAACCGACATTTCAAATTCCCAACCTATGAAAAAGAGCCACCACGCATCAGCCCTCCTCACCGCCGCGATCCTTACTGCCAGCGCCGCCTTTTCAACGATCCACGCGCAAACCGACGCGGATAAACCCCGGGAACTCACCGCCGAACAGAAAATCATCGCCGACCAGGCAAACACCTACATTGCCGCCTATAACAAAGGCGATGCCAAGACGCTCACGGCCTTTTTCGCCGAAGACGCAGAATGGGTGGACGACGAAGGTCAGACCACCGCGGGACGGGCGAACATTGGCAAGATGCTCGCAGCAGCATTGAGCGGCAGCAAGGGCCGGAAGCTCGATATCAACGTCGAATCGGTGCGCCCTGTCACCGCGGACGTCCTGCTGGAGAAGGGCAGAACCATTGTCACCGAAGCCGACGGTCGAAACGCGGTTTCGAGCTACACCGCGGTGCATGTGAAGAAAGAGGGCAAATGGCTCATCTCGCAGTTCACGGAAACCGGCGCGCCATTCCTCGCCAATGCCGAGGCCCATCTGAGCGAGTTGGAGTGGCTCCTCGGCGACTGGGTGGATCGATCCGAGGGCGTTGAAGTGAAGACCAAGGTCTCCTGGACGACGAACCGCACTTTTCTCACCCGCTCCTTTTCCGTCATGCGCGAAGGTGTGGCGGCGCACGATGGCACGGAGGTGCTCGGCTGGGATCCGACGCTCGCGAAAGTGCGCTCGTGGGTGTTTGAAGCGGATGGCAGCTTTTCGGAGAACGTGTGGACCCAGGACGGCAAGCGCTGGCTTATCCAGTCGAAGACGACGCTGCCGGATGGCGGACTCGGCTCGGCGCAGCACACGCTCACTTGGGTGGCGGACGGCAAGTTCACCTGGTCCTCGGCCAACCGGCAGCTCGATGGCGAATTGCGGCCGGACATCGATCCCATCGAAATCATCCGCGCCAAGTAAAGACCGAACGCCTAACGGACATGAAACATCCCATACCCATCCTTGCGACCCTCGCGCTGGCGATCGGAGCGATCTCAGTGGCGGCGGCAAGAGGTGGCGGAGGAGGCGGCAGCCGAGGTGGTGGTGGTGCTCGCCCGAGTGTCAGCAGACCCTCCGCGCCAGTCAGTCGCCCGAGCGTCAGCAAACCAAGTGTCAGCAGGCCCTCCGCGCCAGTCAGTCGCCCGAGCGTCAGCAATCCAAGTGTCAGCAGACCCTCCGCGCCAGTCAGTCGCCCGAGCGTTAACTTGCCGCAGAGCCGCCCGAGTCCAGCACCCAGCAGGCCAACCATCGATCGGCCAAATATCGGCGGCAGCGTTTCGCGTCCTGACGCCAATCGGCCAACCACCCTGCCAGGCATCAACAAGCCCATCTCAAGACCCGAAACAAAACCGGCCCAGCGTCCCGGCGGTGTGACCACACTTCCCGGGAATGCTGGCTCGAAACCGGGAGGCGGTTTCATTCCAATTCCAGGTGAGAACCGGCCCGGCGGGAGCAATCGGCCGGTCGATCCCGGTTTTAACCGCCCCACAGTCCCGAATCGCCCCGGCACAGCGTGGCGACCCCAGCGCCCCGACGGCAAACCCGGCCGACCGGATCGCGACGACACCTTCATCAACAACGGGAACATCAATGTCGGCAACAACTTCAACAATCACTTCAACAACATCCAGGGTGGCAGCAAAGCTTGGATTAACCACCGGCAGAACTATTGGAACGATTGGTCCGGGCGCCATTCCGACCGGCTCAACAATTTCTCTGACCACCGCGAGGATCGCTGGGATCACATCCGTGATTTCCGCGAGAACCGCTGGGATGACTGGCGGGACCGGCGCGGCGACTGGCTCGGCTGGCGCAATAACGTTTGGGATTTTCGCCGGGATCGCGCGGATGAGATCCGCGACTGCATCCGCGACTCGAACAGCCACTGGTTCACGCCGAACTGGTGGTTGGGCGTTCGCTGGTGGCCGGGCGTGACCATCAATGTAAACCTGAACCCCTGGTGGTGGTGGCGTGCCGTCACCTGGCCGCGCTACGAAATTATCTATTGGGGTGCGCCGCCCGAGCCGATCATCTACGATTACGGCACGGATATCATCATTCAGGACGAGCAAGTCTACATCGAGGGCAAAAATGTCGGCAATGCCCAGGACTACCGCGCCGAGGCCATCGCGTTAGGCCATCCCACCCAGGATCCACCACCTCCCGTGCCAGCAAGCGAAGACGACGGGACGATCATCCCACTCGGAGTCTGGGCCCTCGTGCAGCAGCAGCAGGGCGACGCCGTGATGTTTTTCCAACTCTCGGCAACGAAGGACGGACTCATCACCGGGGCTTTCAGCAACGTGCTCACCGGTGACTCACAGCCCGTGACGGGTGCCATCGATAAAAAGACACAGCGCGTCGCCTTCCATATCGGCGCTAACGACAACACCGCCATCGAGGCCAACCTCAACGGCCTGACGAAGGACCAGATTGTGGTCTTTGTGCACTACGGCACCGGCAAGACGCAGGAGTGGCTGCTGGTGCGCATGCCCAATCCCGACATGCCAGACCTACCGCAGACGTTGCCGACACCCCAGAAATAGCGCAGCCATCGTCCTGCCATCACATTTCTCGCCGCCACTTGCTTCACCGGCAATTTGCGCCGCGCATATTTTGTCTGCCTGTGACCCGCTGGCTGATAGTGCTTGCCCATCGCTGAAAAGTTCTGGTAGAAGTAATAAATTGCCATTGCCCCACGCCATGAACCATCCCCCGCTCACCATCCGCCACGTCGCGCTCGGCCTTGCACTCCTCTGCACCACCGGAGCCAGCGCGCAGACCACGGCTCCAGCGCCCGACAAGAACGTCCTCAAGGCCCGCCTCGCCGCCCAGGAACAGCGCGCCAACCTCCTGCTCGATGAAATCAAGTTTGCCGACTCACGCATTGAAGATCGCGCGGAAGACATTCTTTCCACTTTGCGCATGGTCGGCGATTCCAAGGATTCCCGCACCAAGGTCGCCCGCATGAAGGAACAGACCATCAATGATCTGCAAAAGAACATCACCTACTACCAGCAGAAGCGTGCGTGGCTGGAGGAGCAGATGCGCCGGCCGACCTTCAACCTCACGCCCGATGAGAAGCGCCGCATCATCGCGCGCTTCAACGAGCGCATCGAAAAGCGGGTCAACCAAATTCTGGAGATGAACAAGACACTGGCAAAGCATCAGGACTACGAACGCTACAAATCAACCGGCGATTCCTGGTATGGCGGCACCACCTATTCCGAGAGCGATGACTACCGGCAAAATCAAATGCTCGCCTCGCGCTCCAACACGCAGCGCGACAAAGTCATCAAGGGCCTGCAATCCAGCATCGAGCGTTTGGAGCGGCAGAACCGCACCCTGGCCCAACAACAACTCACTGCTTCGAACGAGGAACTCAAGCGGGCTTGCATGGACGAACAACGCAAGAATGACGAACTGATGAAGGCTCGCCGCGCGCAGTTGAAGGAAGTTTTCACCTCCTCGGGCGCACCGACGCGCCCCATTAGCATCAGCGAGGCCCAGGCGCTCGACAATGCCATGAAGAAGTCCATCGACTCGTTAAAGCGCGACTTCACAACTCTATTCCAGCATTACTGGACCTGGATCGGTGAACAGTCATCCGTGAACAACCTCAAGGCGGCGCTGAAAAATCTATGATGCATGGCACCAGTTCTTCATCCATCTGACGGACAGCTTCCGCAAGTGGTCAGCGATTTCCTCCCCTTCCGATGAAACCCAAGACCATCACCACGCTCGGCGAAGCCCGTCACGATTCGCCGCTTTCTTTTTCTGTCGCCGACAACGTATTGATCCCGGCGGATATGGAATGGCCAGACGGCAGAGTGCCGGAAGACCTCATTCTTTTTGAAAAGGCCGGGCCAAGGCGAATGCTTTTCTTCGACCCCGCGAAAACCCGTGCCGCCATCGTGACCTGCGGCGGATTATGCCCCGGCCTGAATAATGTGATCCGCTCCGTGACGCGCGAACTGAGACGCAGTTATGGCGTCACCTCCGTGCTCGGCATTCGCGGCGGATACCGCGGGCTTGATCCGAGCCGGAGCAAGCCGCCCATCGAACTCACCGAAAACATCGTCGAAGACATCCACAAGGATGGCGGCACGATGCTCCGCACCTCGCGCGGCCCGGTGGACATGACCATCGCGGTGGAATTCCTCATCTCTCAAAACATCAACATCCTCTTCACCGTCGGCGGCGACGGCACCCAGCGCGGAGGCAACGCGCTCTTTAAAGAAGCCCGGAAGCGCGGTCATTCGCTGGCAGTGGTCGGCATTCCCAAGACGATCGACAACGACGTGCGCTACGTCACCCGCACCTTCGGCTATGGCACCGCGGTGGATGAGGCCGTGCGCGTCATCAACAGCGCACACACCGAGGCCCGCAGTGTGGACAACGGCGTGTCCGTGGTCAAACTGATGGGCCGTCATGCCGGCTTCATCGCTGCCGCAGCCACCGTGGCCAGCCAGGATGTAAACTTCTGCCTCATCCCCGAGTCACCCTTTTCACTGGAAGGCAAGAGCGGTCTGTTCGCCGCGCTGGAACGCCGCCTGGAAAAGAAAAATCATGCCGTCATGGTCGTGGCCGAAGGAGCGGGTCAGGAACACCTTGGCACCACCGGAGAAAAAGATGCCTCGGGAAACACGAAGCTGCAAGACATCGGACTGTTCTTAAAGGACAAGCTCAAAGCGCACTTCAAGGCGCGCGGCATCGAGATGACACTGCGCTACTTCGATCCCAGCTATCAGATCCGCGGAAGACCCGCCAACACCGAGGACGCCTTGCTTTGCGATCGCATGGGCCGTCACGCGGTCCACGCAGCCATGACGGGAAAGACCGGACTGGTCATCAGTTACTTCAACGGGCACTTCGTCCACGTGCCCATGGACGTGATCGCGAGCGGCGGAAAGCGGGTGGATGTTGATGGCGAACTCTGGCGCGCTGTGCTTTCTTCGACCGGTCAGCCGCTGCGCTTTGCCTGATTTCCATTCTTCAAACCATGCTCCTCCGAATTCTCGCCCTCACGACTCTGCTGTGTTCTTTTTCTCACGCGCTGGAAAGGCCATCTGGCCACACGAAGGGAACGCCATCTGGCAAGCCAACTGGATCGCTCAAACCCGGCGAGTATTGGTGGAACCCAACGCTTTCTCCGAACGGCCCCGTCGTCGCGCTGGTGAGCATCCCGCAGCAGACCATCCATGTGTATCGCAACGGCATCCTCATCGGACGCTCGACCGTCAGCACGGGTTCAGCAGGACACAGCACGCCGAGCGGTGTCTTCACCATTTTAGAGAAGCAGAAAACTCATTTCTCGAAAAAGTACAACAACGCCCCGATGCCAAACATGCAGCGGCTCACCTGGAGCGGCATCTGCATGCACTCCGGGAATCTACCAGGCTATCCTGCCAGTCACGGTTGCGTGCGCATGCCTTACGATTTCTCGCAACTGCTCTACAACGCGACATCCAAAGGCGGCACGGTGGTGATTGGCGACAATAAAACCCAGCAACCCCATCTCGCGGCCAATCCCGGCGTGATGCTGGCGCCGAAAGATCTGACGGCGGACATGTTGCGGCCGCTCGCCAACGATGAATACGACTGGCGGCCAGAACGCAGTCCTGAAGGACCGATCACCATTCTGATCAGCGCCGCCGACCGCACGCTTTACGTTTATCGCAACGGCGAGCCCATCGGCCGCGCCGCCGTCGAGATCAGCGATGAAGAGCCCCTCGGCGGACATGTGTTTACGTTGCTGGAAGGCGTGACAGAAAAACCCAGCTGGTGGGCGCCCAACCGCCCCATGCGCAAATGGATGCGAGTGACGAGCGATGACTCTTCTCGCCGTGTCGATGTTGATGACATCGCGTCGCGTCTGCGTTTCAGTCCTGAATTCGCCACCAAGCTCTATGACGCCGTCACTCCCGGAACCACGGTGATCGTGACCGACCAGCCAGCGGCACGGAAACCGAACAAGGATTTCACCATCATGACCAACTAGGGCATTCAAAAAATTCGTAGCTGCATCTCGTAAGAGTGCGGGACAAAATCGGCCGACTGCAAAACTTCCAAGCTTCCCGCGCCCTCACGAAGCGCGGCTACGTCTTAATTTTATTTGCCTTAATGCCATGAAAATTCAAAACATGGATGACTTCACACTGCCGGAAAGCTGGCAGGCCATCGCCTCGGGTGAAGCAGAATTAAAACTGACCAGCGAGCCCTGCGAACACGGCCACGCACTGCGCCTGGACTTCGACTTCAAAGGCGGCGGTGGATTCGTGGGCGCGCGCAAAGTGTTCTCGATGCGGATGCCCGAAGCGTATGCGTTTTCTTTTCGCGTGCGCGGTGCAGCGCCGAAGAACAAACTGGAGTTCAAGCTGGTGGATCCGAGCAACAAGAACGTCTGGCGCTGGCAGGAGGAAAAATTCAATTTCAAGCGCGAACCATGCGTGCTGTTTCTCAAGAGCAGTCAGATCGACTTCGCCTGGGGTCCAGCGGGCGGCGGCACCCTGCGCCAGCTCGGTGCGATCGAGTTTATCATCAGCGCCGGGCCCGGCGGCAAGGGCACGGTGTGGCTGGAAGATTTTCACTTTGAGAATCGCACGATCCGCCAGACTCCGGTCGTCACGGCATCAAGCAGTGCAAAAGGCTGTGATCCCCAATTCGTGATCCGAAAAAACGTGAAGTCCGGCTGGCGCAATGCACCGCGCGATCCGAAGCCGTGGTTGCAAATCGATTTCCATCAATCGCGCGAATACGGCGGCCTGATCGTAGATTGGGAGCCCAAGCCCGCGACGCGGGCATTCACCGTGCAGGCGTCCGACGACGGCAGGAAGTGGAGCACGATCCACCGCACCCATTGCGCCAGAGGAGCCCGCAGTTTCATCTATCTGCCGAAGGGCGAATCCCGCTTTCTGAAACTCGTCTTCTCCACGGCCCGCGCCGGCATCCGTCACATCGCCTTGCAGCCCTTTGACTTCTCGCGATCGCTCATTGATTTCTTTCACTCCGTCGCCCATCACAGCCCGCGCGGGCGTCATCCCCGATATCTCAGCCGCGAACAAAGCTACTGGACCAACGGCGGAGTGCCGGATGGCCTGGCTTGCGCACTGATCAATGAAGAAGGTCTCGTCGAACCAAACAAGGGCACCTTTTCACTGGAGCCGTTTCTGAAGGTGGACGGCCAGCTGATCACTTGGGCCGATGCCCGGCGCACCGTCAGTCTGGAAAACAGCGAACTGCCCATCCCATCCGCTCACTGGCAGATTCCGGGACTGACGTTGCAGACAACTGTCTTTGCCACGGATCATGATGATGATGCGGTGTTGTTTGTGCGCTATCGCGTCACCAACTCCTCTGCAAAACCACGCCGCGTGAAGTTATTCGCGGCCCTCCGACCTTATCAAGTGACGCCGCCGTGGCAGGGCTGGAACGGCCTCGGCGGCGTGAGTCATATCCGGGAAATCACCTGGAAAAACAATGTGGCGTGGGTCAACCGGAACAAGGCGGTCATCCCGCTCACGAAGCCATCTGCGTTTGGAGCAGCCTCTTTTGAACAGGGAGTCATCTCCGATCTTCTCGCTGCAGGATCGCTCCCCGCAACCACGGCAGTGCGGGACGAGTTTGGGTTCGCTTCCGCAGCGATGCGCTTCGATCTCAACCTCGCGGCGGGAACTTCCCGCGACGTATTCGTCGCCGTGCCCTTCGGGTTTCGCAAGAAAATCAGCCCCGCCTTCGTGCGCCGCGTGGCACAGCAAAACGGCGTGTTGCAACACAAGGAAGCCGTGCGCATCTGGTCGGAGCGACTCGGTGCCGTCACGTTCCGCATGCCGGCCGGAGTGGCTCGCGAGGCGGCGAGAACATTCAAGACGGCGGCGGGACAAATCCTCATCAACCGCGACGGCCCCGCGCTCCAGCCCGGACCGCGGCGCTACACCCGCTCATGGATTCGCGACGGCGCAATTATGGGCGCGGCATTGCTGCGCATCGGCGACATCACGGCGCTGCGCGATTTCATCCGCTGGTATGCGCCGTATCAGCGCAAGGACGGATTCGTGCCCTGTTGCGTGGACCGCAACGGCCCGGACTGGCTTGTGGAGCATGACAGTCATGGACAGCTCATCTACGCAGTGCGCGAAACGTTTCGCTTCAATGCCGACGTGACATTCCTCAAGGAGATGTGGCCGCATGTGCGCCAGGCGGCGCTCTATATTGAAAAGCTCCGCGCGCAACGCCTTACACCGGAATACCAGACACCGGAGAAAAAAGCCCGCTACGGTTTGCTGCCCGAATCCGCGAGCCATGAAGGTTATCTGGCGCACCCAGTTCATTCGTATTGGGATGACTTCTGGGCCTTGCGCGGACTGACGGATGCCGCAGCCATCGCCAGCGCGCTGGGGCGCAAGTCCGACGCGGAACATTTTGCGGCGCTCACCTGTTCATTCCGGGAAACGCTACGTGAATCCATCCGCACGGTGATCACGGATAAAAAACTCAACTATGTTCCGGCCTCCGTGGAGTGGGCGGATTTCGATCCAACCGCCACGTCGAACGCCGTGACCATGTTGCAAGGGCTGAACGACCTGCCCAGGAAGCAGGTGGACGCAATGTTCGAGCTTTTTGTCCGCGACTTCCACCGGAAGCACAGTGGCGAGATGCCGTGGAACAACTACACCGCCTACGAAATCCGCATCATTGGTGCACTGGTGCACCTGCGAAAACGCAATCATGCCCAGGAACTGCTGGAGTTCTTCCTCTCCGATCGCCGTCCACTGCATTGGAATCAATGGCCAGAAATTTCCTGGCGCGACCCGCGCAGTCCAGGTCATCTCGGCGACGTGCCGCATACCTGGATTGCGTCAGAATACATGATCGCCTTCGTGTCCCTCTTTGCTTATGAGCGCGAGGCGGACGATGCGCTCATCATCGGCGCCGGTGTCGCTGAGAATTGGATTGCGGACAAGGGATTCTCAATATGCGGTCTTCCCATGTGGCAAGGCACCCTCGACCTCGCCATGAAGCGCGAGACGAACGGAGATCTGCCGGTGGAAATCGGCGGAAAACTGCGCCTACCGCGCGGCGGCTTCGTCATCCGGCCACCGGGTGACAGGGCGATCCGCGCGCTAACTGTGAATGGAACGGCGGTGACCACGTTCAACGAACACGAAGCCGTGATCTGCGAAGTGCCGGCAAGCGCGGTGCTTTCGTTCGGCAACCCGCTCATTTGAGATCAACTTCACTCTCCACATCGCCTTTTTGGAAAAGACGTAGCCGAACTCGTAAGAGTGCGGGAAGAATACACGCCGCACGCCAAAGCATCCAAATTTCCCGCGTTCTCACGAACACGGCTACGATAATCATCAAACTGCTCTAGTTCATGAACAGCGCCTCTCGCATCGCCAGTCCTTCCGGAGTCAGCATCGAGTTCAACGCCAATGGTTCCATCCGGCGCATTGATCATGGCGACATCATGCTTAATCTGTTTCTGGGAAACGAAATGGATGGTGGCCTGGCCAACATCCATTTGCGTCGCCTCGGGGATGTCGTGGACACAACTCCCCTGCTCGGTCCCGGCAGCCCGGCATCCTATGAGACGGATGAACGCGGCTTGTTTGCCTACGGGAAATTGAAAGACATCACCTTCCGCCTGCGCCTGGTGCTGGCTGAATCCGCACCCGCATGGTTCTGGCACATCGAACTGGAGAACACGGGGAACGCCACGGTCACTTGTGATCTCATCCATACCCAGGATATCGCGCTCGCGCACTATGGCGCGATCCGGCTCAACGAATTCTATGTCAGCCAGTATGTCGATCACGCTCCGCTCCAGCACCCGAAACGGGGATGCGCGGTGGCCTCGAGACAAAACCAGTCCATGGGTGGTCGTTACCCGTGGACGGTGATCGGTTCGCTAAGTCGCGGAGTATCGTATGCCACCGATGCGTTTCAATTTCACGGACTGGCGACCCGCGCCGGCGGCAAACCAGTTGCCCTCACGTCGGGACTTCCCGGGAAGCGGCTGCAACACGAGCATTCGATGGTCTGCATCCAAGAGGCACCCATCATGCTGGCACCTGGAGCAAAGGCACAGGGCGGATTTTTCGGTTGGTTGGAAGCCGACAAACAGACAGCCACTTCCGCGGACGACGCGAAAATGATTGATGTCGCGCTGGCATTGCCGGAGGCCATCCCACCCATCTGGCCGACTTCGGTTGGAGGCTCGCAGCCAGCCGACAATCTTTTCACGAGTGCTCCGTTGTTGGAATCATTGTCGCTTGATGAGACCGCGGTCACCAGGCTCTTCGGCGCCGCCCTCCGTCATGCCGAACGCAAGGACGGACATCTGCTGTCATTCTTCTCCGGCAAGCGCAGTCACGTTGTTTTTAAAAACAAAGAGCTGCAAGTGCTGCGTCCGCACGGACATCTGCTGCGATCGGGCGGGTCGCTGACTCCCGACGAATCCGCCCTCACGTCCACCGCCTGGATGGACGGCGTATTTCATTCAATGGTCACGCAGGGCCATGTCAGCATCAATCGCTTCCTCTCGACCTGCCACACCTACCTCGGGTTGTTCCGCAGCCACGGACAGCGGGTCTTTGTCGAACTCGACGGGACCTGGCATCTGCTCGATGTGCCGTCGGCTTTTGAAATGTCGCCCGACTCCTGCCGCTGGATTTACCAGCACCGAGACGGCTTGATCGAAGTGGTTTCCACCGCGCCCGATGACAGGCATGAACTGCGATTGACGCTGTCTGTTCTCGAAGGCGGATCCGCGAAATTCCTTATTTCTCATCATATCGCCATCAACGGCGATGACGGCAGCCAGGCCATCCCCGCGCGCTGGACACAAGACGGAAAGGGAATCTTCGTCCGCGCGATTCCTGACTCTGATGTCGGTCGTCGCTTTCCCGAGGGCGGATTCCTCATCGCGCATTCGGGTGAAGCCATAGTCGAATCGATCGGCGGTGACGAGCTCCTCTTTACCGACAGAGTTTCCCGCAACCAGCCTTTCCTCTGCATCGTCACCGCGCCCGCCAAGACCGTCAATCTGGTGATGAAAGGCCGCTTGGTGAATTGCTCCGTCGCACAAACCGGGGATTTCTGGAATACCATCGGCGCTGGCCTGCAAATCAACGCGCCCGAAGCCAGCCCGCTGGCCGCCGCCGCAGATCGCACCGCAGAAATCTTTCCGTGGTTCATTCACAACGCGCTGGTGCATTACCTGTCACCGCGAGGACTCGAACAATACTCCGGTGGTGGCTGGGGCACCCGCGATGTCTGCCAGGGTCCGGTAGAGTTGCTCCTTGCGCTCGGTCGCTTCGAACCCATTCGGGATATCATGTGTTGCGTGTTCCGCCAGCAGAACACCGATGGCGACTGGCCGCAGTGGTTCATGTTCTTCGACCGCGAACGGAACATCCGGCCAGGAGATTCCCACGGAGACATCGTCTATTGGCCCCTCCTCGCGCTGGCGCAATATCTGACGGCAACCGGCGATGCGGGATTGCTGGATGAACCATTGCCATTCTTCCACTCCGATGGCGATGCCGCTGCAGAAAAGGCAACTCTGTGGCAGCACGTCGAGCGCGCGCTGGATTTGATTCAGCGTCGCGTCATCACCGGAACTCATCTTGCAGCCTACGGTCACGGTGATTGGAATGATTCTCTCCAGCCGGTCAAAGCCGACATGCGTGAGCGGCTTTGCAGCTCGTGGACGGTTACGCTCAACTATCAAATGCTCATCGCCTTGGCTGAGGCCCTCAGGCGATTGGAAAAAAATGACCGCGCAGCAAAGCTGCAAGATATGGCAACCAAGATTCTGGAAGAATTCCAGCGCATCCTGATCGTCGATGACGTCATCGCCGGTCTCGCCTATTTCCATGAGGACGGAAAAACTGATTTTCTGCTTCATCCCGGCGATGGCACCACGGGTTTGTCATTTAGCGTTCTGCCGATGATCCACGCGATCATCAATGACATGTTCACCCCGCAACAAGCGGAGACTCATCTCGGCCTGATCCGGAAACATCTGCTCGGCCCCGATGGCGCGCATCTGTTCGACCGACCGCTGGCTTACCACGGCGGACCGCAAAAGTTTTTTCAGCGGGCTGAGAGTGCCACTTACTTCGGACGTGAAATCGGCATCATGTATACCCATGCTCACCTGCGCTATTGCGAAGCGCTCGCGCGATTCGGAGATGCGGACGGATTCTTCCACGCGCTCAATCAGATCAATCCCATCGGCCTTCAAGAAATCGTGCCGTCGGCAGCCCCGCGCCAGGCCAACTGTTACTATTCCAGTTCCGACGCCGCCTTTGCTGATCGCTACCAGGCCTTCGATGAATACGAGAAAGTAAAACGTGGTGAGATTGCGTTGGAAGGTGGCTGGCGCGTCTATTCCAGCGGTGCCGGCATCAGCGTGCGGCTGATCATGCAATGCTTCCTCGGACTCCGGCAGGAGAAGTCATCTCTCGTGGTTGACCCCGTGATTCCCGCATCGCTTGATGGACTGAAAGTGAAACTGCAACTGGCGGGCCACAGCATTGAGGTGGCCTATCGAATCAAGCGCAAGGGGTGCGGACCGGTTTCGATCACCTTGAACGGCTCAAATCTCGATTTCATCCGGGAAAAAAATCCATATCGTGCCGGAGCAGCCCGCATCGCAATGGATGCGCTCGTCAAAGGACTCAAGGGAGTTGCCAATCAAATCACCATCGTCTTAGAGTAGAAGATATGAGCACCTCCCAAACTGAATGGCATCGCGTTGGTCCCGTTGAGGAATTGAAGCAAACCGAGCTTCAAGAGGTTAGAGTCGAGGGAAAGGCCGTCGCACTGTCCTATCGCGAAGGAAAATTTGGCGCAGTCGGCGGTCATTGCCTGCATGCGGGCGGCCCACTGGGACATGGTCGCTTGGATGGCGATCGTATCGTTTGCCCGTGGCATGGCTGGAAAGTGAATCGCTGCGATGGGCTGACGGGATCGGGTCAGGCAGGAGTTGAGGTTTACGAATTAAAAGAAGAGGACGGAGCGCTCTGGATCAGCACTGCGCCACCGACTCCACGCAAACCCGTGAACCATGAACCACATCCGCTCGCGCGACCCGTGAAGCGCGAGCCCGGCCCGATCCGAGTAGTCGGCATCTCCACCACGGGAATGGACGCCGAGGAACCTCGTTACTCCACGTCCGAAGCCTTGCTGGAGGAAGCGTTGAAGCACGCGGCGGCGCAAGGTTGCGAGACCAAATTGATCAAGCTCAATGAACTCAAGTTCAAACACTGCGAAGGTTACTACTCGAAATCAGCCAAGGCCTGCACTTGGCCGTGCACACTGACTCAGATGGATGATGAGGATAATCTGGAGCCAGTTTACGAGGCCTTCGTTCACTGGGCCGATGTCTCGCTCATCGCGACCCCGATCCGCTGGGGAGTCGCCAGCTCCCTATATTTTAAAATGGCGGAGCGCATGAACTGCGTGCAAAACCAGATCACCATCAACGACCGCGTCCTCATTCAGAACAAAGTGGCATCGTTCATCATCACCGGCGGACAGGACAACGTGCAGGGCGTGGCCGGTCAGATGCTGACGTTCTTCAGCGAACTCGGATTCACGTTTCCCCAATTTCCCTACGTCGCCCACAGCCGCGGCTGGTCAGCCGAGGACATGGAAAACAACATCAAATACGTGCAGCAGAGCGAGCACTTGCGCCAAGGTGCCTGCGAACTGGTGGACCGCGCCGTGGCCAAGGCCAAGACGCTCCTTGAGAGCTCGGAGTGCAAAACCAAAATCGGGCGCGGCGGACGGAAGGCCGGTGGCGGTGCGGTGGATGCTCGTTAAAGTCTGATGCTTGACGCTCTGCCAGAAACCCTTCTGAAACACGACACCAAACCAGCATCTCTATGACCAAAGCCAAAGACCTCACTCAAGAACCCGCCCGCAGTCCCCGCACCCGGATCGGCGGTTACGTCCTGCTCGCCCGCATGGCCGACAAGGGTCGCGCTACAATCAACGGCACGGCCGGAGAATACCACTTCGACTGCCCAGTCGATAACATCCTCTTCGGCTTCAAGGGCGTGAAAGGCGCGGAGGTAAAGCCCTTGCTCGCGTCCGGTGCGAGTGACGACGAAATCGCCGCCTGGCTGGACACTCACGGCACACCCAAGACGGCGGCAGAAATCACGGCCTGGGGGAATTCGATCGTGGCCAGCAGCCCTTATAACGACCCGGAAAAACGGGATTGGTTCATCGCCGAATGCGAGCGTCTCGGATTGAAACCCGAAACCGCCACCTTCTGCGATTATCTGGATGCGGATGACCGCGCCAGTTTCCCTCATCGCGCTCGCGGGAAAAGTGTGCTGGTGATCGGCTTGGATCCCGCGCTTATTGATTTCTCTTCACCCGACTTCGCCGCCTTTCCCGGCATGACTGCCGCAAAGGTGTTGGCGGGGCTTGCCGCCGCCGATGATGGAATGAGGGCTCTTGGCTATGACGCGCATCAATGCCTCATCGACTTTGGCCAAACTGCGGAGGCGGTGGTCACCGCCCAGCTTCAACGCCAGCAGTTCGACTGTATTCTGATTGGTGCGGGTGTCCGGGCCGCCCCAAGCAACTTCATCCTGTTCGAGAAGTTGATCAACGTTGTGCATGAACACGCTCCTCATTCCAAAATCTGCTTCAACACCAAGCCCTCGGATACGATGGAAGCCTTGCAGCGTTGGGTCTGAGGTTACAGACACGTCCAATTTGTAACAGCACATGAAAACACCACGCATCCTCGCCTTTGGCGGCAGTCTCCGCCGTGAATCCTACAACCAAAAACTCGCCGCCATCACCGCTGCCGGAGGTCGTGAGGCGGGCGCGGAGGTCACCGTAATTTCACTTCGTGATTTCGCGCTGCCCGTCTTCGATGAAGATCTCGAAGCCACGAGTGGAATGCCGGAAACGGCCAAGCAACTGAAAGCCATTTTCCGCGAACACAACGGCCTCATCATCGCCTCGCCGGAATACAACAGCAGCATCACCGCCGCGTTGAAGAACGCGATTGATTGGATCTCGCGCGGCGAGTCCGACGATGAACCATCTCTCTCGGCGCTGTCGGGCAAAACCGCCGTCGTCTGCTCTGCTTCGCCGGGTGGTCTCGGCGGGATGCGTGGGCTCGTGCATTTACGAGCGATCCTTGGCAGTATTGGTATCACCGTCCTGCCGGATCAAGTTGCCGTCGGAAAAGCCTACGAAGCATTCACGCCAGATGGCGCACTCGCGGACGAGAAGCAACAGGCTCGTGTAAAAGCACTCGGCTCAAATCTCGCCAAGCATTTGTCGAAGCTCCTGGCTTGATGCGATTTGGATCGCCCGCCGGGGACGGAGGAAAAACGCGAATTGCAAGTTCAGCCAGTTCGAAATCCCTCATGTCAGATTTTAAGCACCGCCGAGCACTCTGAGCTTCGCCTCCAGTTCAGCGATGCGCTCCTGCAACGGAGCGGTGACGACTTTGATCTCAGCAGCGGTGAAGCGCGGGGTGATGAACTTGGGGCAGTTCCAATCGTAACTGAGGATGTCGATGATGAAGATGCGCTCGACCTTGGCTCCGTGACCTCCGGGCGGAGTGACTTTTTCAGCGAGCTCGGGATGCTCGCGGGCATCATATACTTTGGCGTGGCCCAGCATCTTGACGCGTTCGCGGTTTGGATAGTCCATCAGAAAGAGGGCTACCCGATCCTGCTGAGAAATGCTCCCAACACTGATCATCTGGCGGTTGCCACCGTAATCAGCAAAGCCGATCTGATGCGGGCCGAGCACGCGAAGGAAGCCGGGCGGGCCGCCGCGATGCTGCACATAGGGCCAGCCGTTCTCCGTGATGGAGGCAATATAAAAACTGTCGCGACTTTGGATGAAGGCGATCTCTTCGTCACCAAGAGCCTCGGGTTCCGGGGCTTCGATTTTGGTGGGATACACCCGACCATAATAGTGACGCTCGGCCTCGAGGACGGCGGGCGTTAGAACGGTGTGCATAAATCGATCGGCCATATTTTTGAATGGTTGGATTTTTCAGTTATTCCTTCACGCGCGCTCCCAACGGAACTTGCGCTCGGCTTCGGTGATCTTCTGATCGTTGATGCTGGCGAAGCTGCGGGCCATGTAGCCTTGCTCGTCGAACTCCCAGTTCTCATTGCCATGGCTGCGCCACCACTGGCCGCTGGCGTCGTGCCACTCGTATTCGAAGCGCACGGCGATGCGAGTACCGGTGAAGGCCCAAAGTGTTTTTTTGAGACGGTAGTCTTGTTCCTTCGCCCACTTATTTTTGAGGAACTCGACAACCTCAGCACGGCCATGGAGAAAGACATCTCGATTCCGCCATTCGGTGTCCTCGGTGTAGGCCAGCGAAACGCGTTCAGGATCGCGGCTGTTCCAGGCGTCCTCGGCGGCCTGGACTTTTTTGATGGCGGATTCCTCGGTGAAAGGCGGGAGTGGTGGGCGTGGGTTCATATTGGGATGGGGTGTGTGAGTTTGAATCACTTTAATTGACTTTGTAGCCGCGTTCATGAGAACGCGGGATATTTGGAAGCTTGATCGGCTGGCGTATTTTCTTCCCGCACTCTTACGAGCGCAGCTACGACTTTATTGAAAATGCTCTTGGCCACGCGGCAGGGCGCTCCCATTGATCCGCGCTTCATGAAAGGCGCACAGTCCATTCATGAGAACGTCAGTTGGCCGCCTGGCTTGGTGACTTCTGAAGCTCCGTCCACGTCCAGGATCCATCTTCATGCAATTTGAGCGAGGCGTCATGAATGGAAGGATTGGGCCGGCCGTCCCCGAATGAAACGCAGGTGATGCCGCGACCCGCCATGAATTGCAGGATGCGCTTCTGCTGCGAGTCGTTCAAGGCTGAATCAAGGTGGTCGAAAAACGCATAGTCCGGCCGGGCCAGCACGGCGCGAGTTACGGCCATGAGTTGTTGTTCTTCGAGCGACAAGACATCGTGCCAGTTTCGCGGCGCCTCAAAGCCATCGTGTTTCGTGACCGCGGGTCCCAGTCCGACCTCTTCCAAAATGGCCAGAATGGCCTCATGGGTGATCTCGCCGTCGGCGCCCGGAGGGAGGAGGAGCTCTGGCAGCGTGCTCGTCGGGATGTAGGGTTGCTCGGAAAGGAACGCGAGTTTGTCCGCCGGCGGACGCACGATGGTTCCCGTCCCGGCATCGTAAAGTCCGGCCGAGGCCCGGAAGAGAGCGTATCTCGCGGCATGATTCGGGCCGTGCACGAAGATGCGTTTCCCAGGGAGGAACGAGGCGTTCAAGTCTTTAAGAATGACCGGGCCATCTTCGCCGGTCGAGCGCAGAGTCAAATCACCGTAGGCGAAATGATCGGAGATCGTCTCGCAACCGATGCAGGAGGCAGTGTTGCGAACCGCAGCCTTCTCGGAGGCCTCAACGTATTCATTAAGACGCGCGATGACTGATGCGTAGGCGGAGATTGCCTGAAACTGGGTGACAATTAACGAAAAAGCCCCCAGCAAGGCGGCGAACGCCATGGCGGACTGGCCGATCACACCGAACTCCACTCCGTGACGGATGAAGATCGGGGCCACGATCAGGACCGGAATCAGCTGGATCATGTAGTTGTAGCCGGTCGTGAAAAAATTCAGGTTCCGGTTCACGGTGATGATGCGGCGGAAATTCAATACCAACCCGTCGATGCGGGTCATGAGCCTTGCCCGCGCCCTGCTCTCATTCCCGGTCAGCGCGATTCCATCAGCGTTTTCCCGCACACGGATGAGTTCGGAACGGAAATCAGCTTCACGATCGGCCTGCTTGTAATTCAGTCTGATCAGCGGGCGCCCCAGAAGAATGGTCAGGGCCGAACCCGCGATTGCATACGCCACTGCGACCATGAACAGCGACGGACTGATGGCCCAGAGAACACCGGAGAATGAGAGCGCGGTCACGGTTCCGTTGAGAATCATGAGCAACAAGGAGAGCGTCGTGGTGGTCAACTGCCGGACGTCCTCGGTCATACGCTGGTCGGGATTGGTGATCGCGCCGCTTTCCTCGAGATGCAGGTAGATGCGCTGGTCGATGTAAAGGCCCGCGGCGCGATGGGTCAGCCAGTCCCGCCAGAGCAGGCCCAATCGCTCCTCGGCGAAGCGGAAATAGACAGCGATCAAAGTTGAGCCGGCAAAAACGCCGACAAACATCCAGGCAAAACGGACGAAGCCATCCGAATCACGGCTCTCGATCGCTGACATGAAGTAGCGCCCCACAAAGCTGTTCAGGACATTCATCCCGTTGATGCAGAGCATGAGTAACAAGAGTCCCGCCGCGAGTAGTTTCGCCTTGCCTCCCACCGGCGATCTCATGAACATCGCCAGACCCCTCGCGAGCCGGCGAAGGGTCTGACGATTGATGGCTACATTTTCTTCCTTCATGGGGCGGAGCCCGTTACCGTCATCGTGGACCTCCGCGGGTCAAGCGGTGGAGATCGTGAAATATCCTTCAGATTTTCCGGGCGAGCCAACAACGAACTGAAATGATGGACTGTTAATAGGTCGCGCGACCGCCCGACAAATCGAACACCGCTCCCGTGCTGAACGAGCAATCGGCACTGCAAAGCCAGGCGGCGAGCGCGGCCGCCTCTTCCACCTTGCCGAAGCGGTTCATGGGGATCTTGGAGCGCATGTAGTCAACGTGCTGCTGGGAGCACTGCTTGAGGATGTCGGTCTCGATCACCGCGGGCGTAATGCAGTTCACACAGATGTTCGAAGTGGCGAGCTCCTTGCCCAGTGATTTCGTCAGCGCCATGACACCGGCCTTGGACGCGCTGTAGTGCGAGGCGTTGGGGTTGCCCTCCTTGCCAGCGATGCTGGCGATGTTAACGATGCGGCCATAGCCGTTCTCCAGCAATTTTGGCACCACGCCACGGCAGCAGAGAAACACGCCGGTCAGATTGATGTCCACCACGCGCCGCCAGTCGGTTACGTCCATCTCCCACAGCTTCGAGTTGTTGCCCGCGATGCCGGCGTTATTCACCAGAATCGAAATGAAACCAAGATGACCGGACGTGGCGTCCACTGCGGCCCGCACGGAGTTCTCATCCGTGACATCAACAGTCACTCCGTGAACTTTCCCCAGCGGGGCGAGCCTTCCTTCCGCCTCCTTCAGCGCCGAGGCATCGCGGTCCCATAGACAGACCGAGGCGCCGGATTGAAGGAGACGCTGGGCAATCGCGAAGCCGATGCCGCGCGCACCTCCCGTAATGATGGCGGACTGCTGGGCGAGGTCGAGTTGGTTCATGCTTGGACACTTGACCGTGCTGCACTTTCCCGCCACCAATAAATTCGAAATTTATGTCAGAATGCCACTCCCTGTTGCTATTCGCAGGCAAGGAATCATCCGCCGGAACGCACGGGAACGATTGCGACGGCCGGGCCGGCATTTCTTTCGAAATTGAATTTCACCGTCAACACCGAACTTACCGATAGGAAACTTGATTCATGATCATTCACACCGCAGTGCGGCGAACAATCAGCCCTTTCACCATTCGGAGCAGTTCAACCGGTTCGTAGGGCTTGGGCAGCACCGCGGCAAAACCATACGCAGCGGGTTGGGCCATCACGGGATCATCGGAATAGCCACTGCTGACGATGGCGAGGACGTTCTGATCCATCGCGCGGAGTTTTTCCATGGTGCGCAGGCCGCCCATGCCGTTGGGGATGGAAAGGTCAAGCACGACCAGGTGAAATGGGTGCCCCTCCTGCATCCCCTGCTGATAGGCGCGGACGGTGTCGTTGCCGTCAACAGTCTCGACGACCTCGTAATTCTGGCTCTGTAAATTTCGAACAATGAGGCCACGCACCAGGTTGTCGTCCTCCAGCACCAGGATGCGCGGGTTGGCGGTGGGCGCGATTTCAAAGGTCTTCCCTATGCCCAAGGTGTCAGCTTCATCGGCATCGGAGTCCATGGGCAGGAAGAACCGCACCGTGGTGCCAGTGCCGGGGGTGGACTGCACGGAGATGGAGCCGCCGTGCGCCTTGGCGATCGACTCACACACGGTGAGGCCGAGCCCGGTGGCGTTATCGGCCTTCCGCGTGCTGAAATACGGTTCGAATACATGCGGCAGATGCTCGGAGGCGATTCCAGCGCCATTGTCGCGAACCTCGAGAATGACACCGGCACAGGATTCGCCGAATTCCGCGACCGTTTCATTCGGGAAGATCGCCAATGGATCGGCACCCTCGCATCGCACAATGATTTCGCCACCGCGCGGCAGGGCCTGCTCCGCGTTGCGCACGAGATTGCCGAGCAGGCGGCGCACCTGATTGGGATCGACGGCGACCTGCGGCAGGTCTTCCTGCACTTCCACGAGATAATTCACGTGATTCATCCGCGAGTGGTTGTGAAAGAAAGTCTTCACCAGCTCCGCCATGGAGATGGGACGCTTGATTGGCGCGCCGCCGCGCGCGAACGTCAGGAGCTGCTGCACCAGACTCTGCGCCTGGAGTGTGGCCTGCTTCGCGTTCTGGATTTCCGGCAACTTGTCGGGCTGGCCTTGCAGCCGCATCTCCGCCAGCGCGAGGTTGCCCAGCAGCACGGTAAGATTGTTATTGAAGTCATGCGCAAACCCACGCGCCAGGAGGCCAAGTGATTCCAGCCGGTCCATGCGGCTGCTGCGTTCCGCCTCCAGCTTGCGAGAGGTGATGTCCTTGAGCAGCAGGAGCAGCCCGCTGCCGAAGGGATAAGTGCGGGCCTCAAACCAGGTGTTGATGCCTTCAAGAAAAATCTCGCGCGTCACAGTCTCGCGTTTCTCCATCGCGGCGGAAAGCGCATCGAAGTGGCTTTCATGCGCGCTGGGCGGCAGCGTGTCCCAGAGTGAAACGCCGAGGAGAAGTCGTTTATCACGACTGAACATGCGAGTGGCACTGCTGTTGACGTAGGTAAAGCGCCATTGGCCGTCGAGCGCCATCAACGGATCGGAGATGCTCTCGACAATATCCACCAATGGCGCGGCATTGGTGGCCGCCCCTTCGGTTGTTGGCACGGCGGAAGTAATTTCACATGCGCGGAAAAGCACAACCATTCCAGTGACACTGCCGCGTTCATCGCGCAGTGGCGCGACGCGTTCCTCAATCGGCAGGCTGCGCCCGTCGCGACGGACCAGCATCAGCCGCCGTGTGGCGGGTGCGCCGCACTCAATTTTCGGCGCGGTGCCGGCGGATCCATCGGTAGATTGGATTGAATAAATTTCCACCAGCTCGCGTCCCGAAGCGCTCTCCAGCGAACAACCCAGCGCCTCCTCAGCCGCTGTATTCAGGAACATGACCCGTCCCGCCAGATCCGTGACCACTGCCGCATCCGCCAGACTTTGAAACGCCAGAAGAAAACTCTGCTCCTGACGCAGACGCTGAAGCTCTGAATGATGCCGCGTCGCGGCAACCTCCAACGCCGCGCGCAATTCGTCTTCAGTGTAAGGCTTGATAAGATAGCCGCAGGGCTGGGTGTCGCGTGCCCGCGCCACGGTCGCGGCATCTGCGCAGGCGGTGAGGTAGATGACAGCGACGTGATTGTGTCGCATCATGCGCCGCGCGGTCTCGATACCATCCATCGCGCTGGCGAGTTGCACGTCCATCAGCACCACTTCCGGTCTGAGGTCATCCGCCAGCGGCAGTGCTTCTTCGCCCGTGCGACAAATCGCCACAACATCGTAGCCGAGTCCCGTCAGCACCGCGCCAAGATCGCAGCTAACAAGACCCTCATTTTCGACAATGAGCACGCGGATACGATCGGAATGAGTCATGATTGAAATTGCGACAATTATCGTCGGTAAACCATGGGTAGCGCAAGGGGAAAGTCTATTAACGCCGCCACCCCTGTTGCCTCATTAGAAAGGACACCCTTAGCGGTCCTAAGTGGAACAGGATTTTGGGTTCGCCTCAGGCCCTCGACGTGCCCCAGCGCCGATGCATGAAGTTCTCCCATGGGGAGAAAAGAATCTTGTCCGCCAGTAAGCCGATTGAGATAATGACGAGCATCACGCCGATGACCTGCTCCATCGCATTCAGTTCGCGGCCGAAGTGCAGGAGGTGGCCGAGACCGTAGCCGGTGAGGATGGTGACATAGATTTCCGCGGCCATGAGCGAGCGCCAGGCGAAGGCCCAGCCTTGTTTCATGCCACTGACCACAAAGGGCAGCGAAGCAGGCAGCACGACTTTCAACAGCGTATGGGCACCCGTGGAGCCCATGGTGTGCGCGGCGCGGACGAAGATGGGTGGCAGGCTGCGCACGCCGTTGTCCACGGCGATGAGGACGCTCCAAAGCGTGCCCATGACGACCACGAAAAGCATGGCCCCCTCGGTCTGCCCAAACCAGAGCAGCGCCAGCGGCACCCAGCACACACTGGGCAACGTTTGCAGGCCGAGCGCCAGCAAGCCAACGGTGTCGCCTAAAAATTTACTCCGTGCGGTCATGAGACCGAGAGGCAGCCCGATGACGCAGCCGATGCCGTAGCCGATCAGGAGCCGCTTGGTGGTAATCCAGGTCGCGGTCGCCAGCGTGCCGTCCCAGATTGCGCTCCAGAGATACTGGGCCACGGTGAAGGGACTTGGCAGCAGCACGGGCGCGTTGCGGACCCAATATAATATCTGCCAAAAAACAACCAGGGAGACGAAGAAGATCAGGGCGTTCCGGAATCGTTTCATGCCGCGGCCTCCTCTGCGGTGTGCCGCTTGAGCGCACGGGTGATGTCCCCGGCTAGAGCGGCCAATTCCAGGCTGTTGAACTCGCGCGGGCGCGGGAGCGTGACTTTAAATTCCTCCCGGATGCGGCCCGGATGCGCGCTGAAGAGCAGCACGCGGTCGCCGAGGCAGACCGCTTCGCGCACGTTGTGCGTCACGAGGATGATCGTCTTGCGCCGCGCGGCCCAGATTTTCTGCATGTCCACATAGAACTGCTCGCGCGTCATCGCATCCAGAGAGGCGAAGGGCTCGTCCATCAGCAGCACGCGCGGGTTCGGCGCCAGGGCGCGGGCGAGCGCGACGCGTTGTTTCATGCCGCCGGAGAGTTCGTGGATATTCGAATCCATGAAGTGCTCCAGGCCGACAAGTTTTAAATAGTAGCGCGCCACCTCGCGGCGATCCTTGCGGGTGAGGCCGGGCTTGAGCTTCAGGCCGAACAGCACGTTGCCCGTGACATCCAGCCACGGAAACAGCGCATGCTCCTGGAACATCACCATGCGGTCGCGACCCGGCGCGACGACCGGGTTTCCATCAGCAAGCACGCGACCAGAATCAGACTGGTCGAGCCCGGCGATGAGATTGAGCAGCGTGCTCTTGCCGCAGCCGCTGGGGCCGACGAGGCAGACAAACTCGCCTTCGCCGACCTCGAGCTTCACTTTATCGAGCGCCTGGACCCGCCGGCCCCGTCCGGCAAAAGACTTCGACACATCCTCCACCACGAGTTTAGCGGGGAGGGTGTTCTCGAGTTCATTGCGAATGCTCATTCAGGTTGTCGAAGCTTGGACAGGAGGTTGGCCAGGTCAGGAATGTTCTTCAAGAAGCCCACCTTCTGCGAGCTTGCAACCATTCGCTCCAAAGAATCACGGGAAATCGCGTCCGTCACGACGACGCGGGCCAGGGCCTTGTCCAGCAATTCGTCCTTCGGTGCAGCCTTCATCTCCGCGGTGAGCTCGGCTTTGATGAGCGTCCGGGCTTCCGCCGGATGCTCCTTGATCCAGACGGTCAGCTCACGATGGGCCGCAACGAGCTTCGCTGCGAGATCCGGCTGGTCTTTTACAAATGCCGCGCTGGCCGCGAGCAGCGTGACATTCGTTTCCGTGTCCTGATGAAATATTTTTGCGCCGGCCTCAAGCTCAAGGCGCGTGACCCAAGGCTCTGCGGTCCACACGGCGTCGATCCTCTTCTGCTGGAGCAGCGCAAGCTGGTTCGGATTTTCCGTGGGCACGACCGTGGCGTCGCCACCTGTGAGCGTGACCTTGATCCCGTGTTCCGCAAGCCATGCGCGCAACTGCACGTCCTGGGTGTTGCCGAGCTGCGGGGAGGCGATCTTCTTCCCGCGGAAATCTTCCGGCTTGGTGATGCCGGAATCGGCGCGCACCACGAGCGCGTTGCCGCCGTTGGCCGCGCCGGCCAGGACACGCATCTCCGCGCCCCTGGATTTTGAATAGGCATTCAGCGTCGGACTGGGGCCGATGTAAGTGACATCCAAAGCACCGGCGAATATGGCCTCGGTAGCCGAAGGGCCGGCATTATAAATGAACCACTCGATCTTCACGCCAAGCCGTTTCTCAAACCAGCCTTCACCGCGACGCGAGAGCTGCTGGGCGACGAGTCCCTGAACATGCGTAACGTTGGGGAAGTGGCCGAAGCGGATGACTGACGCCGGGCCGGCGGGAGCCTTCGGTTTGCAGGAGGGAAGTCCGACAAGGCCGAGCGCGCTGAACGTGAGAAAGTTTCTGCGTTTCATGATGCGATGGAGGCGGATGTAATCAGAGATGGCGCGGTCATGGGCGGCGGGAGATGGACGACTTGGCCTTGTCGAAAATAGCGAAAAATCCGTCGAGGGGATCGGCGTGCTCCACGCGGCGCGGCTTGATGACTCGCGCCGGTGTCCTGCTCTGCGCTGCCTTGGGGGCCACTGGCTGGAAAGGCGGCTTCACGCCGTTGCGCTCCATCTTCTGCAAGGTCACGTTGACCACGTCTTCGAGCGTGTAACGATCAAGGATGTGGGCGATGGCGTTGCGCACGTCGATCATGAGCATCCGCAGGCCGCAGTGCAATTCATCCGGGCAGGTGCATTTTTCGTAATCAGTCTCACTGGCGCAACCAATGGGTGCAAGCCGACCATCGATGAGTCGCACCAGCTCCCCGATGGTGATTTCCTTCATCGGCTTCGCAAGCCGCAGGCCACCATTCTTGCCGCGCTTGCTTTCCACGTATCCGGCCTGACGCAGCTCTTGCAGGATATTTTCGATGAACTTGAATGGCAAATGCTCACCATTGGCAAGCTCGGAGACCGAGATCACATGGCGCCCGGAGCGAAGGGCCAGGCCCAGGCGGATGAGGGTCCGCAGCGCGTATTCGCCTTTCTTGGAGAGATGCATAAATATGTATAGTAAATGAATCTACATAAATCAAGTAGGAATTCAATTTTTCCCGCGCCATCGGGAGCGCTGCCACCCATGGCGGCGTTATTAAGTCCTCGCCGGCAGAGGTGCCGGCGCTCCCGTCTGCAAGCGCTCCCACCTCAGACCTCTTTTGGCACCAGGGGAAAATGCAGATGAAACGATGCACCCCGGCCAGGATCGCTCGTCACGCGCACGTCACCACCGAGTTGACCGGCGAAGACGCGCATGATTTTCAGCCCGAGTCCACCAGTGCGGTGATCGTCAAAGTCGGCGGGCAACCCGACCCCGTCGTCCTGCACCGTGAGATCGCCGCTGCCGTTGTCGATGAGCAGTTCGATTTTCAAGAAACCGCCGCGACCGCCGGCATAGGCGTGCTTAAAGGCGTTGGAAACCATCTCGTTCAACGATAGCGCGAGCGGCATGAGCCACTCCTCGGGAACTGTCTGCTGCGGAATGTCGAATTCCACCTTGACGCGATCTTCTCTGACTTCATAACACTCGCGAAGATGAGCGATCAAGCCCGAGGCGAACTCAGTGAACCCACTGGCTTCGCCCATCGCGAGTGAATACAGATGCTGGTGCAATGCAGAGATGGAGCGCACACGGTTCTGGCTGGAACGCAGCGCCTCCCTGGCGTCGTCATGGTGCAGCGTGCTCAGTTGAAGATTCAGCATCGAGGTGATGATCTGAAGATGATTCTTCACACGGTGATGCGTCTCTCCCAGCAGCATGCGCTCGCGCTCGATGGAAACCGGGGCGGCCTGCAGTGACACCGGAGAACCAGCGACGGACTTCGGAGCGATCCTGATGGTGATGTTTTTGCGCTCGACCGGACTGGTGTTCTCCGACATCAGCGCAACTGAGAGCGTGCCCGGTTCCTGCGGGATGAGGACAAATTTAGACTTCATGCGGCCATGTTCCGGATGGAAAAAGTTCCACTCCACCGGCAGCGACTCTCCGCCCTCATTAAGCGGTGCCAGCCCCGCGTAGAATCCTGACGCATCCGAGGGGCGAAACAACGTGTGCAGCCCGCGCCCCAACGCTTCCTCGTGTGTCAGGCCAAAGCATTGCGCAGCGGCCTCGCTCCATTGGACCACACGGCCGTGGGCGTCAGTGGAAAGCAGCAATTTCCCAGGCGGCACCACCGGCACTGGCGGTGTCGCGGCAGGAGCGTCATCCAGCGGAGTGAAGATACTGGTACCGGCCTCGGATTTGTCCAAGGGCCGGAAAAAGTGAACCGCCGCTGCGGACAGACCTTGGGCATCTGGCACGGAGGCGATTCTCATGCTGGCGGGCACAACCGCGCCATCGCGATGGAACAGTTCGACTGAGACGTTGGCATAAAAGTCGCCCCGTTGCGCAAGATCACGAAGCGCGGCGCCGCGAGCGGTGTGACTGTCGGGTGCAAACCACTCTTCCAGTGGCATGCGGCGCAACTCCGCGCGCGTTCGTCCCAGCATGACTTCCGCGGCGGAGTTGGCTTCGAAAACCAGACCACTGCGATCCGTCAGCACGATGGGCAGCGGATTCTCGTGAACGATGGTGCGGAATTTCGCCTCGGTGGCCCGCAGAACTTCCTCTGAACGCCGATCACTGGTGACATCGTGCACCATCAGCAGCATGCCGCTGCCGGGCAGTGATGCCGGACGCAGTTCCACATCGCGCAGCAGTCCGTCCTCGGCAATGAGTGAAACGGTGCGTGTGAGTTGTTTGCGCCACACACCTTCGCGCCACTGCCGGACCACCTCCCCTTTATGTTGCTCATCCCGGCAACTCTGCTCCAACCATGCTTCCATCGGTTGTCCTTCCACTGCGGGAGGCCCGAAAAGCGCATCGGCCCGTTCATTGTGAAATACGACGCGCCCGCGTTCATCGAGAAGGAGCAGGCCGCAAGGAATGGAATCGAGCACGGAGCGCAACCGTGCCTCACGCACACGGAAGACACCCACCGAGTCCTCGGCTTCCTTCAGCGCGGACTGCAGTTTCCACAGAGTGTCGGATCCGACCCCCTCTCCTCCCACCAGACCAGGCAGCCGTCCGGTCGGGACATTCAGTCCGATCGCGAGCACGCAATCTTGCGTCATGCCCGCCATACCGGCGATGATTTTCGTGAATAGCCAGTTTGCTGGAGGCAGGCCGAGATCCGCTGGCGGGGCAAGGGGCAACTCGATCATCACGCTGGTCTGACTACCGGAGAAAACAGCCTGCAACGCGGCCATCGTCGGCGTGCGCAGTTCAAGTCTGGCGGAACAATCGGCAAACAATTGCCAGAATAATGTTTCTCCTTCGCGCAATCCGGCGGCGAGAAACATTTCCGCAGCAACTGCGCCCGCCCGGCACACCCGCCCGCCCGCATCCAAAGCCACCACCGGCAACGGCAGCGACCACAAGCCGTCATGAGAATCCGAGGGAGCCGTCGTCGGCACGTTTGGCGCAGCACCATCCGCCGCATCGCGAGAACGCATGCCGGCAATGCACAGGCAGGTGATCATGACGCCGCCGACGCTCGTGTCTGCATGACGCCACGGGCGGACCTCCCAACGATAGAGAACGGGCTGACCCGCATGATCCACGGTATCGCGGTCGCTTCGCACGATCTGACCGGCCAGCGCCCGCTCATAAACATTCCGCCAGCCAGGATGCAGCGATGGAAAAACCTCATACTGGGAGCGGTTGACGAGTTCGCTCTGCTCCAGATTAAAGACTTCATGCCAGCGCTGGTTGGCATAGAGATATTTCATCCCCCGATCGAAAATCGCCATCGCCACTGGCGCGCTTTCCGCCAGGATTTTCAAGTATCCCGCTAGTTTCGTCGTCTGGCGCGACGCGGTTTCGCCAGCATCATCGCGTAGTGTGGCAGCAGACGCGGCGGGTTGGGGCGCTATGCTAAAAACAGCGGTCGCCGCGACTGGAGCAGTTACCACGGGCGACACGGCATCGATTTGTGGACCGTTGCTGTTCCCGATGAGTTGTCGCAAAACGGAGGGTGTTGGGTTTTGGCCCATAATCGATTCAGATTACTTAAAGTTTCAGGTTTGACTATAAATTTTGAGAGGCTTCTCAGCAACACAAAAATAGGCCTGTATCGCAGATTTTTTAAAAAATCTACCCGTTCGTTAAGTTAATGACCTCTTTAGATTAGCCAAAACTGGCAACTCACCCCCCAATACAAATGGCGCCCTTGGCTATTTCCGGTGATAGGGTTCTCCGCGCAGAATTGTACAAGCTCGATAAAGTTGCTCGAGAAACACCACCTGCGCCAGCTCATGCTGCAGGGTCATGGGTGAGAGTGACCAGATTTCATCGACTGCGGAACGGACGGCATCGCCATGCCCATTAGCGCCGCCGATGAGAATGCTGACGCGCTTCCGCCCAGTGAGTTCCTGCTTTCTAATCCAATTTGCAAAGTCCTCGCTCCTCATCATTAGGCCGCGCTCGTCCAAAGCGATACGCCAACTTCCAGCGCTGGCCTCAAGCATTCGCTCACTCATGTTGGAAACTGGATTCGGCCGCAGTGCACTGATCTTCAGGGAAATCATCCGCCGGAGCCGTTTCAAATAATCGTCAGCCGCCTCTCTTGCCCAACTGAATGATGGTTTGCCGATAGCGATAATTTCCCATTTCATAGTATCAAAATATTCCTGATTATTATTACTGATTATGATAAATTGCAAAACAGCACTTGCATTTTTGCGCCTAAAACCTTAAAATGCCTCTCATATTTAAAAAAATCTTCTCAACTTATGAAGACTTATAACCCCACATCATCTTCAGTCGCTGTGCTTGCCAGTTTGGCGGCAACGTTCGCCATCTCCTCTTGCACGCTTCCACCGAGTGTAGCTTGGCACCAGATCAAGCAGGATGGATTGATCACCTTTCTTTCCACCCCTTATCAAACCTCTGCGCCAGTCGTGCCAGTAATACAAGACACCCCTCCTGCGGAAGTCACGGTCACTCCAACAAATACCGCGATCACATCCAAAAGTGAGCAATACGTCGGCCCTCCCAAGCCGTCAACCTCTGTCACGACGACCCAAGCCCCAGTAACCACTTCCAGCAGCATTGTCACCCCGGTTCCTGTAAAAACTGCCGTCAACATCATGCCCGCCCAAGACAAGGCGCAGATGGCCATCTCAGTTCCGTCGCTTCCGGGATTTGTCCGTTCGCCCTATACGACCCCACCCCGTCTCGTGGATGTTAAGGGTGTCGCAACTGGCGCATCGATGGTCTGCCCCTATACACAGCGCGTGTTCATTGTCCCCTCAGATTTTATCAGTCAGCCTGAAGCAACCTTCGTTGCCAGCACAGCGACGGCCACTGTAAAAGTTATGGCTCAGCCACCCGAAATCGCGGTGAAAAACAACACCCCCAGCACGACACCGACCGTGACCAAGACGAACCCACCGGTGATCGCGGTTAAAAACAACACCCCTAGCACGACACCGCCCGTGACCAAGACGATTCCGCCGGTGATTGCAGTCAAGAACAGCACTCCCAGCGCACCGCAAGAGGCCACAACTCCGCCCGCGAACGCACTCTTCAAGAGCCAGCCAACAAACAACACTCCACCCGCAACCAACATCACTGTGGCCGTCAAGCCCGCCACGCCGGAACTGCCCTACGGAATGCCAATCCCCAACCGCCCCGGTTTCGTCAACAGTCCTTTCGCCGCCAGACATCAACTTGTGGATGTGACCGGCCTGCCAATTGGCATGGAAGTGAAGTGTCCCTACACCGGCAAACTCTTCAAAGTGCCGGCTTCTGACATTGCGGAGCAAAAAACCCTGGCATCCCCGGGCGCACCGCCAGCACCCGAAAAGGCGGAGAAGAAGTAACGAGTTGATCGCGCTTCTAACTCAAGTGCCTGTTGCGCGTGGCATTCTCAACGTCCTGAGTCCCAACTACACGGATCACCACCGCCATCGCCGACCACGCGATCGAGTGTTTGAGAGGTCATGCCGCGAACTTTCAGGATCGGCCGTTCTCTCAATACATCGCCTTCATCGCGCCCCATTTCCGCTGCAAGCACTGCCGCAGGATATTGCGAAATATCGCGACCGATACCTTGCGGGCTGTGACGCCATACGGAATGAGCGGGAAGTGAAACAAGAAGGGTAGCTAGAGCGGTTTAAATAATTTCGTAGCCGCGTTCGTAAGAGCGCGGGAAATATGGAAGCTCTCCCCGCAGCCGCGAAGCGAAAACGCGGGAAATAGGCATTGAGGTGGCTGCCGTGGCTTCTTTCCGCACTCTTACGAGATTCGGATATGTCTTTCTAAATATGATCTAGCGGCGCGGTGGAATCTAGCTCGCTGCCAGCTTCACCGTCAGAGACTCGTAACCGTTTGAGCGCTGGTAACATGCTTCGTTCTCAATATGCGATTTTGCATCGATCACGGTGATGCGGCCGACGCGCTCCGTAAGGGCTTGTAAAAGGGTGCGCACGATCAATCGCGCGTGGGCTGCGCCGAGGCAGAGGTGGGTTCCAAATCCAAATGAAACATGCGGATTGGGTTTCCTGTCGAGCCGGACTTCCTCCGGAGCGTCGAAGACTGTATCGTCGAAATTTGCCGAGGCCCAGCCAAGCGACACGCGCCCGTCAGATTTAACCTGCGCACCGTGGACGTTGGTATTAACCGGGCACACCCGCCCAATATGTGTCAGCGGCATGAAGACCCGGAAGAATTCCTCGCTGGCGTGAACGATGCGTCTCGGATCCTGGCGAAAGCATTCGAGGGCGTCCGGATTTCTTCCGAGGTAGGCGATGATGGAGGAGATACTGTGAATGATGGTGTCGCGTCCGCCGGCAAAGGTGAGGTTGCCAAAGCCCATCATTTCCTCGCGCGTCAACTTCCGTCCTCGATACGTAGCCTTGGTCAGTGCGCTAAAGAAATCATCTCCAAGGTTGGCCTCGGCCCGGTCAAACTGGACGCTTAGGTAGTCTTCGAGTGTGGTGCCTTTCTTGAAATCGCCGCCCGTGACTTTGAAGACGTGCAGCCCCCAGCGAATCCAGGTTTCCGCTTCGGATTCGGGCACATTCAGCAAATAGGTGAGTGCGCGGGACTGTAGAGGCAGCGCGAACTCGTTTACGATCTCGATCGATTCCCGCGCCATCGCCTCGGAAAGTCGTTCGGCCATCAAGGCCTCCACTTTGGCGATTACCTCGGGACGCTTGGCTCGCTGGAAGAAGGGTTCGACGATAGCGCGATACTCCGTGTGTTCCGGGGGATCGGTTTCAATGGGTAATTGCCGCATCGTCCGAACCGCCTCCTCGGACGGGATGGGCACCCGGAATGGCGCGTTAGAACTGAAGGTCTTCCAATCCTTCGCCGCATTGCGCACATCCTCGTGACGCTTTCGCCTTGGAATTCGCAACCAAGGACAGCCTCTCTGATTCGTTGGTCACGAAAGGGGTCGGGAATTTTCTCCATTAAGTTGAAACTTCCAAGATCACTTTCCCTGCCAGCCGCCGCCTAATGCTTTGTAGATCGCGATCAGGTCCGTCGCGGTGACGGTCTCGCTGGCGGCCAGTTCGCTCTGCGCGATGAGCATCTGTCGCTGGGCGTCGAGCACGGTGAGGAAGTCGGTGACGCCATTTTGATAGCGTTCAGTCGCCAGCTTGACGGCCTGCTCGGATGCTTTGGATGCTTCGGCAAGATAGTCGCGCCGGGTGCACTGGCGACCGTAGTCCACGAGGGCGTCTTCGGTTTCTTCGAGCGCCGCGAGCACGGTCTTTTGGTAGATGGCGAGCTGGGCTTTGGCGCGCGCGCCCTGGGCGTCAATCTGGGCTTGGACACGTCCGAGGTTGAATGCGGGCCATGAGATGCTGGGGCCGAAGGCGGTGGCAGCACTTCCGGGACCGGTGAGGACATTGGACTGGATCGCAGCGTTGCCGTTGAAAGTAACAGCAGGGAACAAACCAGCCACGGCTACGCCGACGCGTTCGGTCGCGGATTCCAGCGCTTTCTCTGCGGCCTCGATATCCGGACGCCGGCGCAGTAATCCGGCGGGATCGCCGATACGAATCGGGCTGGGCAGAACGGGCATTGGTTTGGCGGAGGCAAGTGCACTCTTGAGTGCGGTCGGCTGTTCTCCAATGAGAACGCTGATACGGTGGATATTTCTGCTGATCGAGGCTTCGATGGACGGGATCGCCGCCAGCGTGGTATTCAACTGCGCCCGGGCTCGCGAAGTGTCCAACTCGGTGCCGCGACCACCCGCCAAAAGTGATTCCGTGAGCTTCAGACTTTCGGCCTGATTTTCGGCGTTGCGTCGGGCGACGGAAAGTTGGTTCTGCTGTCCGCGGAGTTCGAGGTAAGCGCGCGCGACTTCAGCGGTGAGGATGACCATCACGTTATGCCGGTCGGCCTCAGCCGTGGCGACATCGGCCGCTGCCGCTTTGTTGGTGCGGCGGACCTTGCCCCAAATATCGAGTTCCCAGGTCGCGTCGAATCCGGCGCTGTAGATTTCGACACTGCGCGGGCCGAATGCGATTCCATTGGTCTCGGCAAGGCTGCGCTGGGAGTTCGTATAGCCTGCCCGTGAGGTTACGGTGGGGAAATAGTCAAGCCGGACGGAACTGCGGTAAGCTTTGGCCTCCTCGACGCGCGCGGCGGCGATCTTGAGGTCGGGATTGTTTGCCAGGGCGCGGGAGACGTGGTTGTTCAACTGCGAGTCGTTGAACTTGCGCCACCATTCGACGATCGTTCCATCTGATGTGTAGCCGCCCTGCGTCCGGCCGCTGAACTTGGCGTCCACCTTGGTTTCCGGTTTTTCGTATCTGGGGCCGACATTGCATGCGGGAAGGAGACTGATCAGGAGCAGGGCAGCAAAGGGACGGGAGTTCATGAGTGCGAGAGTGTTCTTGTGAGATCGAAAGTGTTCAACCGAAAACGTTCGGGGAATCAGGCGGCGTCGGGCTTGGGCGATTCCGCAATCACTGCGGCCACGGGTTTCGGTTTGCGCTCGGTCAACCAGCGGATCACGACGTAAAACACCGGGGTGAGGATCAATCCGAAGAACGTCACACCGGCCATGCCGAAGAACACCGCGGTGCCCAGGGCCTGGCGCATTTCAGCGCCCGCGCCCTCGGCCAGCACCAATGGCACCACGCCGAGGATGAACGCGAAGCTGGTCATCAAGATCGGACGCAAACGCAAGCGCGCGGCCTCGATCGCGGCCTCGGCGCGGGTGCGGCCTTGATCCTGGAGTTGTTTCGCGAACTCGACAATGAGGATGGCGTTTTTTGAAGCCAGGCCGACCAACACCACCAGTCCGATCTGCGTGAAGATGTTGTTGTCCATGCCGCGCGCGAGGATGCCGGCGAGCGCGGAGAGGATGCACATGGGGACAATCATGATGATGGCGAGCGGGAGCGTCCAGCTTTCGTATTGTGCAGCGAGCGCGAGGAAGACCAGGATGACGCAGAGCGGGAAGATGTAGAGCGCGGTGTTGCCTGCGAGAATTTGCTGCAGCGTGAGTTCCGTCCATTCGAAGGTGAAGCCCGGCGGCAGTTCCTGTCGGGCAAGATTTTCCATGATGGCGACCGCCTGTCCCGATGACACACCCGGCGCGGGGCTGCCGGTGAGATCAGAAGCGGGCACGGTGTTATAGCGGCTGGCGAGATCGAGTCCCGTGGTTTCCTTCACCTGCACGACGGTGCCCAACGGAACCATCTGTCCTTTGTCGTTGCGCACTTTGATCTTGGTGATGTCAGCCGCCGTAAGCCGGTGTTTGGCATCTGCCTGCGCGGTGACCTGATAGACGCGCCCGAAACGATTGAAGTCATTTACATAAAGCGAACCAAGGCAGATTTGCAGCGAGTCGAAGATGTCACCGAGACGCAGGCCGATGCTCTTGGCCTTGGCGCGGTCCACTTCGATGTTGAGCTGCGGCACGCTGGGGCGCATGGTCGTGAAGACGTTCATGAGGCCCGGTGTCTCGTTGGCCTTCATCATCATGCCGAAGGTGGCGGCCGCGAGCGCGTCTTTGCCCTGGGCAGCGGTGTCTTTGATCTGCATCTTGAAGCCCTCGACGTTGCCGATGCCATCGACGGCCGGCGGCGGGAAGGCGAAGATCAGCGCCTCCTGGATTTGCGAGAACTGGCCCATGAGGGAGCCGAGAATCGCGCCCATGCTCTGCTGCGGATCATGCTTGCGCTTTTCAAAATCGTCGAGCCCGAGAAAGATGGTGCCGGCATTCGGCGCGTTGCCGCCCGCGAGCAGTGAGAAGCCGGGGAACTCCACGCTGCTGATGACGCCGGGTGTCTTGCGCGCGATCTCGCCGCACTTGAGAATGACCTCGCGCGTGCGCTCGAGCGACGCGGCGTCGGGCAGTTGCGCGAAGACGACGAGGTAGCCCTTGTCCTGCGTGGGCACGAAACCCACAGGAACTTTTTCAAAGACGCGACCGGTGAGATAGAGCAGGCCGCCGTAGAGCAGCAGGGCAATGACCGAGACGCGGATCATGTTCCGGACCAGTCCGGTGTAAAAGTTAGTCGCGTGACGGAACACCCAGTTGAAGATCCAGAAGAACCAGCCGAAGCAGAAATTCAGGATGCGCTGGAACCAGTCGGGTTTCGCGCCGTGCGGCTTCAGGAGGATCGCGCAGAGCGCGGGTGAGAGCGTGAGGGAGTTGAAGGCGGAGATGGCGGTCGAGACCGCGATGGTCAGGGCGAACTGTTTGTAGAACTGGCCGGTGAGTCCGCCCATGAACGCAGTGGGGATGAAGACTGCGGCCAGCACGATGGCCACCGCGATGACCGGTCCGCTGACTTCTTCCATCGCGCGTTTCGTGGCCTCCAACGGCGAGAGCCCGAGCGCGATGTTGCGTTCCACATTCTCGACCACAACGATGGCGTCATCGACCACGATGCCGATGGCCAGCACCAGGCCGAAGAGTGTCAGATTGTTCAGGGAGAATCCCATGGCGCTCATCACGGCGAAGGTGCCGATGAGCGAGACCGGTACCGCGAGCAGCGGAATGATGGAGGCGCGCCATGATTGCAGGAAGACGATGACCACGATGACCACCAGCAGGATGGCTTCCAGCAGCGTGTGCAGCACCGCCTCGATGGACTTGCGTGAGAAGACGGTGGTGTCATAGACGATGTCATACTTGAGACCTGGCGGAAAATTCTTGGTGAGTTCATCCATCGTTTTGCCGACGGCATCGCGCGTGTTGAGCGAGTTCGATCCGGGGAGCTGGAAGATCACCAGCGCCGCGGCGGGCTTGCCGTTGAGATAGGAATCGAGATTGTAATCGCGCGCCGCAAGTTCGACGCGGGCCACGTCCTTCACGCGGGTGAGCTGGCCGGTGTCGCCGCTTTTGACGATGATGTTTTCGAATTCCTCCTTTTCGACGAGGCGTCCCTGGGTGGTGACGGTGAGCTGGAAGGGCGTGCCGCTGGGCGCGGGTGGAGCGCCGAGCACTCCTGCGGCGACCTGCACGTTCTGTTCGCGAACGGAATTGACCACGTCGGTCGCGGTCAGGTTGCGCGCGGCGATCTTGTCCGGATCCAGCCAGATGCGCATCGAGTAATCGCGCGCGCCGAAGACCACCACGGAACCTACGCCAGGCAAGCGCGCCAGCTGGTCCTTGATATTGAGGAAGGCATAGTTGCCGACATAGAGACTGTCGTAGCGGTCGTCGGTCGAGGACAGGTGCACGACCATCGTCAGGCTGGGTGACTGCTTGATGGTGGTGATGCCGAGACGCCGCACGTCCTCCGGCAGCTTGGCCGCAGCGATGGCCACGCGGTTCTGCACTTGCACCTGCGCGAGGTTGAGATCGGTGCCGATCTTGAAGGTGATCGTCGTGGTGCAGACGCCGTCGGTGGTACACTTCGACGACATGTAGAGCATGTTTTCCACGCCGTTGATTTCGTTCTCGATGGGATTGGCGACCGTTTCGGAGACGACCTCTGGATTGGCACCCGGATAGAGCGCGGTGACGATGACTGTCGGCGGCACCACCTCGGGATATTGCTCCACGGAGAGACCAAAGTAGGAGATGGCGCCGACGATCGTCAGTGTGATCGAGAGCACCGCCGCAAAGATGGGACGGGTGATGAAGAATTGGGCAAAACGCATGAAGAACAGAAAATTATGAATTCATCATTTTGTTGCTGCTGCCGCAATTGGCGCGACGACCATTCCTGGTCGGACGCGCGCCTGGCCGTTCACGATCACGTTGTCTTTCTCGGTCAATCCGGCGTGAATGACGCGCATGCCGTTGATCACCGGCCCGACCTCGACCGGTCGCGGTTGCACGATGTTCTTTTCGTCCACCACGAGCACTATTTTCTGCGCCTGATCCGCGCCAACGGCTTTTTCATCGACCGTGAGCACTTCGTGGGGCGGCCCCGAGGGCACGCGGACTCGGGCGAAGAAGCCAGGCTGCAGCACCCGCCCGCCGCGCTCCGGTTTGGGGTTGGCGAAGGTCGCGCGGGCGACGATGGTGCCAGTGCCGGGATTCAGCTTGTTGTCCACGAAATCGAACGCGCCCCTGTGCGGCCAGCCATCATCGTTGGCGAGGCCCATTTCACATGGAATGGTATCCTCCAGCACGTCCTTGATCTTGCCCTCGCGGTTGAGACGCCGGTATTTGAGCGAGCTGAGTTCGTCCGCATCGATGTAGCAGTGAATCGGATCCTGCGAGACCAGGGTGCCAAGCAGAGTCGCGCCCATCGGGCCGCCAACGACCAGGCCGCCTTCGTCCATCAAGCGGCGGCCCATGCGACCGGTGATCGGGGCGGTGACTTTGGTGAATTCCACGTTGAGTTGCGCCGCCTGGACAGTGGCGGTGGAAAGTCGCACCGCTGCTTCAGCTTCGCGCATCGCCTGGTTTTTCTTGTCGAACTCCTCGGCGGAGATGGCGTTGGAATTGCGGAGTTTCTCCGCCCGCTCGAATTCAGATTTTGCCAGGGCCAGCATGACCTTGGCGCGCTCTTCCTGGGCGGCAGCCTGGTCGCGCACTGCTTCAAACGGTCGGGCGTCGATCTCAAAGAGAACCTGGCCCTCCTGGACTTCGGCACCGTCCTTGAAGTTTACTTTCTTCAGATAGCCGGTGACCTGGCAATAGAGATTCACCGTTTTCACGGCATCGAGGCGCCCGGTGTATTCGTCCCATTCGATGACGGTTTGCTTCGTGGGATGGGCAATCGTGACCGTCGGTGGCGGAATCTGCATCTGGGGCGGTTCCTGGCGGCAGGCGGCGGTCAGGAGGGCGAGGAGCGCGGTGGCGGCCGTGGGGAATCTCATGGGATCAGGGCAGGGGATTGATCAGTATTAAAGATCATCAGCACTACTGACGATTTTCGGGATGTCAAAATGATTCTTTGTCCGGCATGCCGCCAATTCAGATAAGGGGAACGCGCCGGGACCGGACTGCGATGCAGGATAAATGATCTCTGTCGTGGCGCGATCAAAGTTGGACACTGTGCGGTCAAAGTTGGACAAACGTGCGATCAAAACTGGACGCGGGTGCGTGTGTTAGCAGGGCGCAGCCGAACCCGCAGC
>VFKE01000216.1 GCA_009885695.1 Verrucomicrobiota bacterium
AAAATAGACGCGCCGATGTGGGGCAGACCTAGCCCTTTCAAAGATGGAAGAAAGCTGATAAAATCAGCATCAGAGCAACACGCAGTTCGCGAGTTGCGAAAGTCGGGCTGGCGACGAGGCCTCGCCAGCACCGGACAAAGCGACGAGGGCGGCGCAACTCAACGCACCGTCCCTGCCTCAATTTTGCGATTAATCAGTGCTTTCCTAGTCCCAACAATAGCGCGAATGAAGCAATTGGCGGTGGCTTCTGGCACACAGCAATGAACAAGGAACCAAGATATCCTCGCTGACAGGCGACCTGCATCCAATTTTTTTGTTTTCTCCCGCTGTCGGGGCGTCACTTTGCAGGGATTCGACTCTCCAGCGCGTGCAAAATCGATTTGGATACAATTTCGCTCAGATTCTCGTTGCCCAGGGCATTGAAGTGGACCTTGTCGGGTGCCTGCCATTGCGTCACATGGGGGAGCACGAAGTCGTAGAGGTTGTTTATCTCAATGTGATGGGCGAGCATGACCTCCGCAGCCACCTTGTTAAGCACCTGGATGTCCTCAAAGCGTTTAACTGTGCGGCTCATGATAGGAGTGGTGCTGGCCCATATTAATCTGGCGCCGGTGGCCTCAAGGATTTCGACCAGTCGAGTCAGATTCGCGCGATACTGCTCGGGAGTGTGGCGGATGTGCAAGGGGACTTGGGCTTGTGTCTCGATGGGCGTGCGGATGAGTTTGCCACTGGCAGTCAGCAAATGAGTATCCCAGATGCCCCAGTTGAAATGGATGACATCCCATTTGCCAGTTCCGAGCCACCGCTTGATATGGGTCAGTCCATACGCCGTGTCCTGACAGTTCACGGGTGGGTGCATGACGAGGGCCCGATCCTTAAGTTTAACGCGGACAGGATTCGTGTAGCCAAGGGAGATGGAGTCACCGATGATGAGCACGCGGGGTTTGTCGACTCCTTCCGCCGGATTTTTGAAGGCGTCCTTGAGATGGTGATGAAGGTCGGCTTCAACTGGACGGTCGGGTCCGGCCAGAGCGGCAGCGGTGACGACCATGAGCATAGCCAGGACGGGAAGAGGGCGGTTATGTGCGGTCATGATAGATGGTTCAGTAAATTCATAGGTGTGTGGATGCACCTTGGATTGGCGTGGTAAAATAAACAAATTATTTCACACGCCTCCCATATACAGCATCAGCCACAAGTGTGAAAACGCGGGCGAATGTGACTCCAAGAGTCTCTTCAATATAGGAGCTTTCATAGCCGAGCAGCCCTTCGGTCACGAGCGGACTCGACTTGAGCTCGCCGAAAGTCTCAGGGGCGAGCAGCTTTTTTGATTTCATTTTTTCAAATGGGTTGGCACGGCCAATGCCATTGGTTGGCTCGTGGGTTCGATTGGCGGCGCAAATATTGTTTGTTGGGATGTGACCCGAATGGCACTAGTGTAGTGTAACAGTTAAGTCTTTACAATTCCGCGATATCCTGATATTCTCGGGAATATGTGGGAAGCTGCAACTGCCTTGAGCATGACAGCGGAGCAGAAAGCTCAGCTGGAAGCCTGGGTTCGTGCGCCAAGCACGCCG
>VFKE01000108.1 GCA_009885695.1 Verrucomicrobiota bacterium
CCGTCCCCGGCGCCGACCCAAACGGCAGCGCGACAAACGCGAGAAATATCATCACGCGCTCAAGGCGCTGGCGATTCGGGAGCAGAAAATCCACATAGTTGGCAGCCCGGAACTCAAGATCGAAGGCACGCCGGTTTATCTGGATGTCGAGGGCCTGCCCGACCGCGATTTCTACTACCTCATCGGCGTGCGCATCGGCAGCGGCGAATCCGCCGTCCAGCACAGCCTGTGGGCGGATACCGTCGAGGATGAGGGAAAGATCTGGCGGGAATTCCTTGCCATCCTCGAAACCGTCGAGAAGCCGGTGCTGATTCATTATGGAAGCTACGAGACGACTTTCCTAAAACAAATGGCGGAGCGCCACGGCAGTCCACAGGCCGAATCAGTCGTGGCAAGGGCTATCGTGTCGGCTCTCAATCTCGTCTCGGCGATGTTCGCTCGAATTTACTTTCCGACCTTCTCGAACGGACTGAAGGAGATTGCTCGCCACCTCGGTTTTGAATGGTCGTCGGTATCAGCTTCAGGAGTGCAGACAATCGCGTGGCGTGAAACGTGGTCGAACGACAGGGAATCATCAGTCCAATGCCGATTGATTCACTACAACGCGGAGGATTGCCAGGCCCTTGGTCTTGTGACACAGGAAGTCCTCGGCCTGCATCAGGTTCGTTCCGACTCGCTGGACGCTGGGAAGCGCGGCGTCGTTGATGTGACGACATTAAAACGGGAGCACCCTCACGGGTTCAAACGCAACGCGTTCTTCTTCCCAGAGCTGGATGCCATCAACAAGGCCGCTTACTGGGACTACCAGCGGGAGAAAGTTTATGTGAAGTCGAATCAAAGTTTACGCCATGCGTTGAAACGGGCGAAACGCACGAAAGGTAAATTGACGCCGAACAAGCGCATTCAATGTCCCTCGCCCTCGAACTGTGCGCTTTGCGGCTCGCAGAGCATTCACAAATACGACCGCGCCCAGAGGATCGTTCACGATTTGAAGTTCTCCTCCGTTTGCGTGAAACGCTGGATTGTTCATTACGATTTCCACCGTTACATGTGTCGGAGTTGCGGGAAGGTTTTTCGTCCCAAAACAATGGATTGGTCAGGCAGCAAGTTTGGCCCAGCCATTTTGGCCTACTCGGTTTACCAAAATATTGAGTTGCGACTGCCGTTGGTAACCATTGACCGAAGCCTCAACAAACTCTTCGGCTTTCGGCTTTCCCTCGGAACCGCGAGTGATTTCAAAATCAAGGCGGCCAAATTCTATGCTGCGACCTACGAATCGTTGCTCTCGAGACTTCAGGTCGGAGACTTGCTCCACGCCGATGAAACGAAGGTCAGTGTGGGCGGCAACGAGGGTTTCGTCTGGGTGCTCGCAAGTCTGGAACAAGTTGCCTACGTTTACACGGAGTCGCGGGAGAGCGATTGGGTGCAGACGTTTCTCAAGGATTTCAAGGGAGTGCTGGTTTGTGATTTCTTCGCCGGATACGACGCCACAAAATGCCCAAAACAGAGGTGCTTGATTCATTTGCTCCGCGACTTAAACGACGACCTCCACAAACTTCCATATGACGAGGATATGAAACGAATCGGGAAGGCCTTCGCGGATTTGGTAAAGCCGATGATTGAAACGGTTGATCATTACGGTCTGAAAGCTCGCTTCCTAAAGAAGCATTTGCCGTCCGTTGACCGTTTCTACCGAGATCTCTCGCGAGCGAATTTTGGCAGCGAGTCGTGCGAGAAACTCAAGCTGCGTTTCGAGCGGAACCGAGAAGAGCTTTTCACCTTCCTGCGATACGACGGCGTGCCGTGGAACAACAACAACGCGGAGCACGCAGTGAAGCCATTCGCGATGCTCCGTCACGTCATCAATGGGGTGACCTCTCCAAAGGGGCTGCGCGACTACCTGATTCTTTTGAGTGTCTGCCAAACCAGCAAATACATGGGCGTGGACTTTCTGGATTTCCTCCGTTCGGGCGAGCAGGACATTCACGCCTTCGCGGAAAGGCAACGCGGGCGGAGGCGTGCAGGCGCGGCGATTGACCAAACGGCAGACACAATTCCCGACAATGGCTGCAAAGCGCAAGCCTGAGCACCAACCGCTCCGCAGTACACCAGAAATCGATCCTCCCTTCTCAATGCGGCAGTTCCCCGTCCCGCGGGGATCAACCGGCCCGCATCTCATTTCCCTTCACCCCGAACAATAGTGGTGCTAAAGAGAAATCCATGATCGCCCGCACCTACTCGGCCACCCTGCTCGGCGTCAATGCTGCGACGGCGAGTGAAAAGGCAGTGGTGCTCTGTAGTGGCGGCGCGCACGAGGGCTGGGTCGCCTGGCACCCATTGTTCCTGAATGAACGGATGACAAGAGGCCGGTTGTGACACAAATTACGCCATGCAACTCACACTCGACCTGCCGGAAGCGGTGTTCACCGCGTTGCGCCTGGAGCCAACACGGTTTCTCGACGAGATGCGACTTGCCGCCGCGCTGAAGTGGTATGAGGCCAGGATGATCTCGCAGTCCAAAGCCGCCGAGGTCGCCGGAGTGTCGCGCGAGGCCTTCCTTCTGGCCGCTGGTCGTTACCAGGTTTCCGCCGTGCAATCCACACCGGAGGAACTCGCGGAAGAACTCGCACGTGACTGAACGTTGGGTCATTAATGCCTCACCGCTGATCCTGCTGGGCAAAGCGGGCCAGCTTGGCTGGGTGTCGCGACTGGGTAAAATCGTGGTGCCAAGCCCCGTTGCCGATGAGATTCTGGCAGGTGCCAAAAACGATCCGGCCCGGCTGTGGCTTGAGCAAGGCGAAGGTAAATCATTGATCGCGCCAGGCGCGATCGTGCCCCCGGAACTGGTCGCGTGGGATTTGGGTGCAGGAGAAACTTCCGTGCTGGCCTGGGCCATGGACGCTCCTGACTACGAAGCCGTGCTGGATGATGCCGCCGCCCGCCGCTGTGCGCAGGTGTATCGCGTCCCCGTTCGCGGCACGCTGGGACTGGTGGTGCTTTTGAAAAAGCGCGGCTTCATCGCGGAATGTCGGCCAGTTTTCGAGCAGTTGAAGGCATCGGGTTTGTTCGTCACCGCTGCGCTGCTGGAACAAGCGGCCCGCGCAGCAGGCGAGTGAAAAGGCAGTGGTGCACTGTAGTGGCGGCGCGCACGAAGGCTGGATCGCCTGGCACACTTCAAAGCCTCCACCCTGCCCGTAATGACGCCGGAAGAGTTAGAGCATTTTAAAGATTTTCGTAGCCGCATCTCGTGAGAGTGCGGGACAAAGTCTCCTAGCTACAGAACTTCCTGTCTTCCCGCATTTTCGCTTCGCGGCTGCGCAACACGAAGTGCGGCTACGTCTTTAATTAAAATGCTCTAATGGGGGCGCTAGTGTAGTGTAACAGTTAATTCTTTACAATTCTGCGATATCCTGATATTCTCGGGAATATGTGGGAAGCTGCAACTGCCTTGAGCATGACAGCGGAGCAGAAAGCTCAGCTGGAAGCCTGGGTTCGTGCGCCAAGCACGCCG
>VFKE01000120.1 GCA_009885695.1 Verrucomicrobiota bacterium
AGGCATGCTTCGTTGGCTGCTGTGGCTTCTTCCCGCACTCTTACGAGATGCGGCTACGTCTTATTTGAAAATGCTCTGGGTGCAGTGGCGGCTGTTGCTGCCGCGCGCGGTCTTGAAGGTGGCCAGCCAGGGCGGCAGAACGTCCTCAAAGAGTGGGTGCCATTGGGTGAGGCACAAGGCATCGGCCCGGCGTGCCGCGCGGACCAGCTGCGCGCCCATAGTCACGGGCTTGCGGCCAAAAAGACGGCGATGAAAGCCGGGGGGAAATTTGGTGGTATTATGCATCCAATATATTAACAAGCATATCGGCTAACACCATCGCAAACATGCCTTATTTCAGTGCCATTCAACCCTGACCCCTTTTTCTTAATGAGTTCGGGCCAGCCTCATGCAGTGAACTTCATTTTCTTCCACCATGCCTCCAGTTCATTCACTCCGAAGTCGGCGAGCACGTGACCGTCAACTTCGATGCAAGGTGCTTTGGTCTGGCCGGTAAGATCGAGCATTTCCCGCCGCGCGGCGGGGTTGTGCGTCACGTCGAGTATCTCGTGCTGGATACCGTGAGCATCGAGCCAGTCGATAGCTTCCTCACACCAGGGACAGCCGGGCTTGATGAAAAGGCGGGGGGACATGGAAAATGATGAATGCAGAGAAGCTTATTTAATGCGGATATCGAGGCAGACGACATCGCCCGTGGAATTACGGCAATAAATGCGGCCGTTGGCCAGCACGGGGGCGGTCCAGCATTTTCCCTGGAGAACCTGAGCGCGGCTGATGACCTCGAATTTCTGCGGCGCTGCTTTTGCCATGATGAGTTCTCCTTTGCCGGTAAGGATGATAAGTTTACCGTCCGCCGCCATCAGCGCGCCGGGGCCGATATCGACGTCCTGCCACTTCAATGCCCCGGTGGCGAACTCGACGCATTTGAATGGCGAGCGCGAATTGGTGTTGTCGCCATCGAAACCGTAGAGGTGACCATCGAGCAGCACGCTGGTGGCGAGTTGATTTTTCAGTTCCTTGTTTTGCCAGACGGTCTGCAATTTGTTGCCCACCTTGAGCAGCGCACAGCCTTTGTTGTAGCCGGTGGAGATGAAAACCTGATCACCATTCACGATGGGATCGGTGGCATTCACTTCGTAGCGCGTGCTCCAGGGGAACTCCCAGATTTTTGCGCCGGTTTTCGCATTGACCTCGAGATACGAATTGCCAGAACTAAGGATCACGAAGTCCTCCCCGCCATGGCTGATTGGCAACGGCGTGGAATATCCAGCGCTCTCCTTGCCCGACTGCCACAGAATCTTCCCGCTCTTCTTGTCGAGAGCCATGCCACCCGAGCCGACATTCAAAATCAGCAGGTTATCCAGCACTAGCGGCGAGCCACCGAAGCCCCAGTCCGGGATTTTTGCCCCAGATTCCTTCTGGACATTTTTTTGCCAGATGGTTTTACCCGATGAGGCTTCGAAGCAAAACAAATCGCCCCAGCGGCTCAGTTGATAAACTTGCCCGCCTTCGATGGTCGGCGTGCCCGAAGTGCCACCCTCGTAATACTTGTCGCCAAGGTCAGCGGGGTAGCTGTGTTTCCAAATGACCTTGCCATTCGTGGCATCGAAACAGAAGACTGTGTCCGTATTATTTGCATTACCCGTCGTGTAAACGCGGCCATCGGCCACGCTGAACGACGCGAAACCGAGCCCGACACTGGCTTTCCAGAGCACCTTGGATTCGGCGGCCTCCAAATTCGTAGTCCATCTCTTCTCATCCGAGATTCCGTTGCGGTGTGGCCCTCGCCACTGCGGCCAGTCGGCTGCGGAGACGAATGGGGCAAAACTGAGGAGCGCGGTCAGCAGTCGTGGAACGGAGCACATGATCGCTGATAGCTCACTTCACGATCTTGTAAAGATGCGTCTTGGTGCGCAGGAAAAGCGCGCCATCCGCAGCGGCGGGCGAGGAAGTCATGCCGGATCCAAGTTTGTTGCGCGCCAGCACTTTGAATTCCGGCGCAGCGGCGATCACCGTCGCGTCGCCGCCTTGGTTGAAGAAGTAAACGCGGTCTTTCGTGGCGATGGCGGAGGCGATGACCTTGCCCGCGCCAGTGAAAAGACGCTCACTCCAGACGTCGGTGCCATCGGAAATTTTCACGCAGACCCCAGTGCCGGAACCAGTGACCTGGAAGATGTGATTCTTCACCAGCACGGCACTGGCGAGATCGGCGTTGTATCTGGGCCGGTCCCACAACACCTTCATGGTGACATCGCCCTTGGTGGCACCGTCAATCTTGAGGGCCATTAGCTGTCCGCCTGGATAACCGGTATTCATGAAGACCGTATCCATATTCACCAGGGGGCGCACCGCCGCATTAAATCCACCATGAGTCACAAACCATATTTCTTTCCCGGTGCGCACGTCGTAGCCGTAGGCGGCTTGCGATCCAATTGAGATAAGCTGGGTGTCATTACCGACCTTGATGAAAGCGGGTGTCCCGTAGGCCTTTCGCATATCGCCGTCGAGCTTCGGCTTCCCATCCACCAGGTCGTGATAATCGGTGCTGCGTGGTGTCTTCCAGACATCCTTTCCGGTTTTCTTGTCGAGCGCGATGGTAAATTGTTCATTAATGCCGTCGAAAGTCAGTATCAGCAGTTCATCCACAATCACAGGGGAGGAGCCTGGTCCATGATAGTGGCGCACGTTGATGTCGCGCCTCTGCCAGACGATCTCCGTGGTCTTGGGGTTGAGCCGCGCCGTGCCGTAGGTGCCGAAAGTAACATAGACCGCATCCTCCTCCAGCACACAGGAGGGCGCGGCGTAATTGTTGATCGGATTGCCTAGTTCTTCCGGGGCTTCGTTTACAAAGAGCAACTTGTGCTGGAGGATTTTTCCGTCGTTGCGGTTCACGCAATAGACGAAGTTCTTTTTTCCGTCCTTCGTGGCCGCAGTGAACCAAACGAGATCACCACCGATGACCGGCGTGCTGTGCCCTTCGTCTTCCAATGGTGTCTTCCAAGCGATGCCTTGGTTTGAATTTTCATCCCACTCCAGCGGCATCATCTCCGCGACTGAATCCGGCACGACTCCGCTGAAGTTCGGTCCCTGTTTGTCCGGCCAGAACAGCGTCGTCGTCGCGATCTCACCGACCGCAACAACGGGCGACAGAATTAGCAATGCCAGAAGTCTGATAATATTCATTCGCAGGACAACAGGATGCGCGAGAATGGACGGGCTTGCAGAAGTGGGCAAGCATTTCCACTTTTAAGTCTAGGAAAACGCTCAACTCCAGATAGAGGACGTGGCGTTGCACGATGCGATTACCACCCACGCGGCGACCACCGATGGAAGAGAGATCATCACTGCCATGACAAGATTCTGCAACACAAACGTGCTCTTAGATTTCGCGAGGATATTGCGGCGGCTTCCTCGTTCCTCCTGCCTCAAAAAACAAGACAACGCCCTCCGAAACGTATAATCTCACGAAGGCATGATTGATCCCCTTGCAGCCGCAGCGAGCACCTTTACCGAGGTGTCCGGGCACGTTTTGCGGCGGCTTTGGCTGCGCCAGGCATTGCAGCGGGTCGTTCAGACCCTGCCGTTTGCGGCGGCGGCGCTGTTGCTGCTCATCGTCCTGCGGGCGACCGGCGCGGCGTGGTGCGGTTTCGGGTTGACGCTGGGGCTGACCCTGGCCTGGATCGCGGGGTGTTTCGCGTTCGCCCGGTGGCGGCGGCCCGGGGCTTATGGGGCGCTGGCATATTGGGATCAGCAGACCGGCCGGGGTGATGCTTTCGCGAATGCCTGGTGGTTCGAACAACAACCGGCACGCGACATGGCCCAGGATTTTCATCTGCGCGAGCAATGCGAGTTCCTGCCGGCGGCGCTGCCTTCGCTGCGGCGCGACATTGCGCTGCCCGACCTGCGCTGGCTGGCTTCGGTGCCGCTGCTGCTGATCGCACTCGCCTTCATCCCCGGCGGCAACGGTTTACGCCTGCCCGATGCCAAGCTCACCGAGGAGGGGCACCGGCTTTCAGTGCGGGAGGGACAGAAGCTCGCGGAGAAGAAGCTCGACGTCGAAAAGATGAAGGCGCTTAACGAGGACGAGAAGAAGGAACTGGTGAAGCTGCAGCAGAAAATTGCCGAGACCGCGAAGTCGCTGGGCCAGCAGAAGGCGGAGACGGCTCGGGAGGTGTTGTCGGAACTCGAAGATCGCGCACGCGATGCGGAAAAGCTCGCGGAAAAACTCGGCACTGGCAGCGACACTTGGGCCTCTGACCAAATGGTCGCGGAGATGCGGAAGCACGCGGACACGGCTGAACTCGGCGATGCGGTGGCGAGCAAGTCCACGGAGAACACCGCGAAGGAGGCGGAGAAACTCGCGGGTCGCTTGCGCGACAAAAAGCTTGCCAGTGAAACACGCGAGCGCCTGACGGAGACGCTGCGTGAGATCGGCAAACAATCGCAGCCGGAGGACAAGGATCGCACCGTGGGCCAGCATGTCATCGCGGCGGACAAGAACCTGTCGCAGGCGCTGCCGAAGGATGCGGGCGCGGAGTTTCAAAAGCTGGCCGACAAGATGAAGACGCTGGCGGCGCGGGAGAAAGCCCGCGAGGAATTGGAGAAGCTCGCCCAGCAGTTGCGCGACTCCGGCAGCAGCATCGCGGGCGAAGGCGCGCAGGGCATGCAGCAACTTGCGGGTAATCAGGGTCAGGATCATGAAGGGCGGCAAGGCCAGTCGGGCCAGGGGCAGATGCAAAAAATGGCGAATGCGCCGCCGATGCAGCCGATGCAGACGCCCGGCATGTCGAACGCGCAACAAGGACAGGGCCAGAACGGCGCTCAGAGTTTGCAGACGCTCCAGCCATCGAACGGCGAAGCCAAGGACGGCAAGGGGCTGGCTCTCGCACCGCCCGGCACCAAGCCCGGCGACAAGTCGGCCGGCAAGAACGACAAGCCGATGCTATTTGCGCCGGTGCCGGGTCTGCCGCCGGACCAGCAGCCGAATGCGGCGATCCTGATGCCCGGTTCCAGCGCGGGCGGTGCTCCACCCGGCACGAGTTCCGCCAAAATGGGCAATGATCCGACGAAGGCGACCTGGGCCGACCAGCAGGGTGAGGTCAACGCGCAGCGCAACGCCGAAGGCGAATCCACCGTCCGATCGATCAAAGGCGGGGTGCACAACGAACAGGCGAAGCGCTCCGCGCAGGCCACCGCGCTCGATGCGATCAAGGTCGAGGAGAACGCGCTCGATGACGCCGCGCTGCCTGCCGCGCGCCGCGAGCAGGTGCGCCGCTATTTCACGGAGTTGCGCAAACGCTTTGAAAGAGAGCAATGAACTCGCCTTTCGATGTAATTCCAACGGCCAGATGTGCTCCGGGAATAATTCTAGAGCGATTTATCAAAAAACCGTAGCCGCGTTCGTGTTGCGCAGCCGCGAAGCGAAAACGCGGGGAATAGGCGGGCTTCGTCGGCTGCCGTGGCTTCTTCCCGCACTCTTACGAGATGCGGCTGCGTCCTTTTTAAAAATGC
>VFKE01000190.1 GCA_009885695.1 Verrucomicrobiota bacterium
CTGACAACGGCGTTGCCAGCAGGGGTGGATTTAGTTAGGGTGTTCATGGCACCGACACTCTACCAAATCACGCTCTCCTACGCACGAAGCACTCACATGGAGCATTTCTCCTTCGCTTTCATGTCATCTGACCCCGTGTTTCCCGCGCTTTCCCTCCAGTCATTCCTGGTAAATTCAGCGGTTTTCTTTCGCTTCGGTCAGGCTATGGGATGACTGTGAACCCCATCCATTATCCCACGCCATGCCAGATCCAACCCCCAAAAAAACCCCCATGAAGCCACTCGCCGACATGACGCAAGAGGTTCCGATTGAGAAGTCCTCGGATATCATCGCCATACCGACTCTTCCACTGCTGCCGCTGCCCGAGGCACTGCCGCTGTTCCGTGACGTCTTCGCGAAACTAAAGACAGAGATTCAAAAGGCCATCGTGGGCTACGACGATCTGTTGACCGACGCGCTCATCTCCATTTTCAGCGGCGGGCACATCCTGCTGGAGGGCGTGCCGGGTCTTGGTAAAACCTATCTGGTGCGCGTACTCTCACAGGTTATCGGGCTCGAGCCCGGCCGCGTGCAGTGCACACCAGACCTGATGCCGGCGGACATTCTCGGCACGCACATTGTGAACGAGGATTCGCATGGCCGCCGCGTGCTGCATTTTGAACGTGGTCCTGTTTTCAAAAACATCCTGCTGGTGGACGAGATCAACCGCGCAACTCCGAAGACGCAGGCTGCGCTGTTGGAGGTCATGCAGGAGCACGCAGTCACCGCGGGCGGCGAGCGTCACGCCTTGCCGGAGCCGTTCATCGTGCTTGCCACGCAGAACCCGATGGAGATGGAGGGCACCTATCCCTTGCCGGAGGCGCAGCTCGACCGCTTCATGTTCAAGATCAAGGTGCCGTTTCCCACGCTGGAAAGTCTGGTGGAAATCTCGCGGCGCACCACGGGCTTCGAGGAGCCGAACCTCAACACGGTGCTGAGTGGAGCGCAGCTCCTGCAGTTGCAGCATTCGCTCGGCAGCATTCCCATCGCCGATCCCATCGCACGCTATGCATCTTCGCTCGTGCTCGGCACACATCCGGACCAAGCCGGAGTTCAGCCTGCGGTAAAGCGCTACGTCTCCTACGGTAGCAGTCCCCGCGGCTTGCAGGCGCTCATTCGTGGCGCGCGCATCTGGTGCGCCGTGCGCGGTGGCACCGCAGTGAGCGCGGAGGACATCCAGCGGGTCGCCCACGCCTCCATGCGGCATCGCATTATCTTGAACTTCGAAGGCGAGGCGCAGCAGGCCAAGGTGGACACACTGATCGACGACCTCATCAAGCAGGTGCGGACGCCCGCGCAGCAGGCGGCGTGAACGGAGAACAAGTTATGAGTTAGGGGTTATGGAGGGGGCCACAACGCGGCGCATTTAAAAAATAACTCTTAACGCCTAACCCCTCACTAATAACTGTCGACATGCCCCGCGAAGAACTCTTCGACTCGCAATTCCTCGACCGCTTGCAGACGCTGGCCTTGCGTCTTCGCAAGCGTAAGGTGCTCCTGCGCCGCGGCCATCAGAGCACGCCCGCCACCGGCTTCACGCGCGAGTTTAAAGACTATCGCCGCTACACCGCGCGCGATGACTACCGAGCCATCGACTGGCGACTTTATGCGCGCCTGGAAAAACTTTTTGTCCGTCTGTATGAGGAAACTCAGGAGTTGCATGTGCATATCGTGGTGGACACCAGTGGCTCGATGGCGCAGCCCTTCGAGCAGAAGCGGAATCAGGCGCTACGGTTTGCTGTCGCTCTGGCGTATCTCGGTCTCGCGGGGCAGCATCGCGTGAGCATGTATTCCATGAAAGACACCGTGAGGCAGGAACTGCCGCCGTTGCGCGGACAGGGGAACATCGAGAAGTTCATCGCCGCAGCAGCGTGCTGGGAATTCAGCGGGTTCACGGATCTGGAGAAAGCGTTCGCCAGCTTTCATCCAACACGGCAACGCTATGGCGCGATCTTTGTCATATCAGATTTCTTCGGGCGCGATACTGGCAGTGCGGTCGAGGCGGTGAACCAGGCGGCGGGCTGGCCGGGCGAAACGCATTTTGTGCAGGTGGTGCATCCGCAGGAAATTAAACCTGATCTCGATGGCGAATTCGAATTGAGCGATGTGGAGACGGGCGAACGCCGTCGCTTCTGGATCACTCAGCGCGAAGTGAAGCAATACACCCAGCTTTTTGATGCATTCAGCGACAACCTCAGTCACGCCTGCGCCAGTCGTCGCATTGACTTCTTTCGTTGCTCGAGCGACGAACCGTTCGAGGAGAGGTTTTTGGATTTGCTTACGAGGGGGAGTGCGCTGGCGAGCGCATAATAAGCGGCATGAGCTTCCTCTACTCGTCCAACCTCCACTGGCTCTGGCTTGCGCTGATTCCAGTCGCGCTCTGGCTGTTCCGGCGCAAGGCGAAGCGCATGCAGGTTTCGACATTGCTGTTTTTCAGGTCGCTGGCGCGGGAGCATCAGGAGTCGGCGTGGTTGCGGCGCTTGAAGCGGATTCTCTCGCTGCTGCTCTCGCTGCTGGTGATTGCGCTGGCGGCCTTTGCACTGGCGCGCCCCTTTCGTGATGGTGACGGCGAGACGCCAAAGAGTCTCGTGATTCTGCTGGATCGCTCGGCGTCGATGGGGGCGAAGAATGACAGGGGGCGGACGCGAATGGAGGAAGCGAAGTCGATGTTGAAGGAGCGGCTCAAAGCACTTCCAGAAAATGTGATCACCTCATTGGTCGTATGTGATGCGAAGGCCGAGGTCGCGCAATCGCGGAGCACGAACCGGCGTGAACTGCTGCGTTTGATCGATCAAACGGACGCGGCGCCTGTGGAAGACCGGCCGGAAGAAGCGCTGGCGATTGCACAGCGTCTTGCCGCACTCGATGCGCCCGCTGAAATCTGGCAGGCGACCGACAAATTCCAAAATTCGGAAAACGGAAAACAGAAAACGGTGAACGATAGCCGTTTGCGGCTCCTCAGCGTCTCGCTCGAACATGCGCTGAACATCGGCATCACCGGGTTTCAAATTCGTCCGGCACCGCTGGCCCGAAACCGTTTTGAAGCTTTCGTCGAAGTCAGTGCGTCATCCGCGAACGAGAAGAAGGTGGAGGCGACACTTGAAGCACGGCTTGACGGTCGCCCGGTGCAGTTGCGCCAGTTGGAACTGAAGCCTGGCGAGAGCACGCGGCTGATCCTGCCGCTCGAAGGCGGGAAGGGGCAGCGGCTGGAAATCGAAACGCGCTGTGCGGGCGATTGCCTTGGCTGGGACAATGTCGTCATCGCGCCGCTGCCGGAGACGAAGCCGCTGGTGGTAGCATGGTTCTCGGATGGGCCTGATCCATTCGTTGAACTCGCCCTGTCTTCGATGCTGGCGGAGGATCGCATTCAAGTATTGAGGGGCGGCACGACAGATTTTCCGCCCAAGGAAAAGCCGGATGTGTATGTCTTTGAAAACTGGCTGCCGAAGGACTGGCCCGCTGATCGTCCCGCGCTGGTGCTCAATCCACCGTCGAGCACCGGACCCATTCATGCCAAGAAGCTTGAGAAGGCGGTGCCTTACGATGCGGTGCGCGCGGTGCAGCCGGAGCATCCCGTGCTTTATCGTGTTACAAGTGGTCGCGTTGCGGTCACGCAAACGACCGTGTTGAATGTGAGTGATACGCTGGAGATTTTGTGGATGGCGGGCCAGGAACCGGTGCTCGCCGCAGGTGAATCGGGCGGACAACGCATCGTCGTCACCGCGTTCGTGCCGGGAAAGAGCGAGCAGCTCGCGCTGTTGTCCGCCTTTCCATTGCTCATCGGCAATGCGCTCTACTGGTGCGCGGAGAATAATGAAGCGCTCGCCTCACTCAAACCGAAGCGCCCTGGCGAACACGTGCCATTGGAGTCCGGCATCGTGAAGTGGCGCGCCTGGGATGGCTCGAAGTTTGTCGATGAATCAGACGAAGCCAAAGGCGGCTGGCTGGAGTTGCGCCGCATCGGTGTCTTCGAGGGCGCGAGTGGCAAGGTGGATTCATCATTGCTGCTGAGCATTCATGAGTCGGATATTTTCGCGAGAGCGGCTGCGGCAGCAGCTAAATCCGCATCGGAAAACACCACGCAGCGCTGGGCTGCTGGCGGAGGCTGGTGGACGAATCTGCTGTGGTGCGCGCTCGGCGTGCTGTTGCTGGAGAGCTGGTTGTTTCACCGGCAGGCGGTTTATTGAGGGAGCGACGCGAGATAGCGTGACGGCATTTGCACAAAGCAACACACCGTGGCAGGATACTCCTATGAGCACTCAGACCGCTCTCCCCACCGACCCGAAAGAACTGCGTCCGATTCTCCATGCCGGAGTGGATAAGCTCCATGACGAATATCTCGGCCTCGCACACCGGATGCTCTTGGAAATCGAGCTGCAGCAGGTGATGGCGGATATGGATGAAGCGACAGACCGCGCTTGGGCAAGCGGTGCCATCACCGAGGAGAAGATTGCAGAAGCGATTCGAGAACATCGCCGGCAGCATCCCTACTGATGATCGTGGTGATCGATACCAATGTGGTGCTCACCATGTTCAAGCGCCACCATCTCAATCATCCGATTTTTCGATGCTTGGGTTTCCGGCAAGTTCCGTTGGGCCGTGAGCACCGAAATATTGCTGGAGCATGAGGAAGTTGCAGCACGCATGGCAGGCCCGGCATACGCCACACTTATCTTTCGGGCTATGAACGCAGTTGCCGCGAGCCGTCGGAGCCTGCTTCATATTTCGCCATCGTTCCGCTTCAATCTCATCACAAACGATCTTGATGATAATAAATTCGCCGACTGCGCGATCGCTGCAGACGCAGACTTTATTGTCACCGCGGACAGTCGATTTGAATGCATTAAAAGGCAGCAGCTACAAACCGCAGCCCATCACGCCGGAGGAGTTCATTCGTTTGCATTTGGACGGGGCAAAATGACGACTGGTGAAATAAATGGCACAGTGATGGACTGCTGAACGAAACTGCTGTGGTTCGCGCTCGGCGTGCTGTTGCTGGAGAGCTGGTTGTTTCATCGGCAGACGGTTTATTGAGAACCCGGTGCCGTAAGCATGAGCCTTGACCTGATTGCACTTGGATGGCAACTTTCTCAGGTTCCTAGAACAAAATGACAATCACTCTGCCAGCCGCACAAGATAGTTTTCTCAATCGCCTCGTGGCCTTGGGCCGCTACGCCTCACTCGATGAGGCCATTGTTGAGGCGGTGCGACGGCTCGAAACTGAGGAAGCGCTGGAATACCTCAATCCACGACCGATGACAGCCGACGAAGCGGAACAAGTCTATGCGGCTGACCCCGCATGGGAAGCGGTTGAGCTATCACTGTCGGGGAGAGTGGAGCCGGAACGATGACGCAGTGTGAGATCAGGGATCTACTGAGGCGTTTGTTCCAATGGTTTCATTTTTTACGGTGAAAAACAAAACTAGCTCCGCCGTTCATGCGTCGACTGGACGTGCAAAATTTCAAGTAAGTTCACTGCGGTTGATTTGGTGCTTGGCTGCAAGCGCTAGCAAGTCGGCTTCCACTCGATCCCAGTAATTAGAATCCTGATTGGCGGCGCTCACGTCCGTGTGTTTTTTAATGACGTGCGCTGTGTGTGTAAATAGGCCAACGATGCCTCCTATGATTGCCCCGACCGCTGCAACGACAAAATAAAGAATCCACCCCAAGATGCCCGCGCCCATCACGATTCCAATTAACCCAAAAAATGCCTCCACTTCGTTATACTTAGGGTTGCCGAAGGAATTAGTGTTCCAGCATCCCTTCAGTGTTGACGAGAAAAAAATAACCGCAGGGATGGCGCACACAATCCACGAAGTGAACATAACTTTTTCGGTGACGGCTCCAGCGGGTGATTCTTTTCCCTGCGCCTGTGATTGAGCGCTTTGAGCGGCTTTGCGACGTGATTGTATGTTTCTTTTTGCCGATTTAAAGAATGTGACGCGAGCGTTGTGCAGTGAGTTGTCACACTTGACAATTTTCAACAGCGCATCGCTGCAACTGAAAAGCGTATTGCCGACAATACAGCGGTCTATCTCATTCAACTCACTACTAATATGGGAAATTTCACTACCGATGAACTGACGACTAGTAAAAGGTTCACAGGCGAGTCCAGCCAAAGTATCACTCTCCTGTTTAGATTTCGGCAGATGCTGAACCGCTTCAGCTTTGATTCGTTGCCTGAGCAAGTCCAGTGCGGTTTCGAGTTCGCTTTTGTGATTAGCAAAATCGCCGTCAGTGCCAGCTTTCAATGCATAAGTGCGATCCAAGCGCACAGCTTGGACTAAATTTTCTTCGACGCGATCCGGTTGGCCAAGTCTGTAACCTATCTTCGCAACTTGAAAATGAGCTTCGCCAACCTGAGGAAGCAGGGTTGCAGCTTTGCGTGAGAGTTCAAGGGCTTGGTCCATTTCCCCTATACAGTAGCATGCCCAGCCCGCTGACAAGGTTGCCCACCCAGCGTCTTGTGGATGATCTTTCCGTGAATATTTTGCGGCAGTCAGATACGACTCCTTGGCGCCAGCCAGGTTGATAATTGAATGGCAGAGTTCACCCATTTGAAAATACCCGAGAAGAATGGTCCCCTTATGAACATGGAAGCGGTGTTCTAGTGAATATCCGGTATTGCTTTCAAAGCCAAGGATTGCTTGATTGATGAGTTCCAAGGACTCCTCGAAGAGTTCGCGTCTGAACGCATCTTGAGCATCACGAAATTTCTCGTAAGCCCATGTTTTCGAGGGTGAACGAGCAATAAGAATCAATTCATCAATAGAGTCTTTGAGGCCACCGATTGCAGTCAGCACCTGTGAAAATCCCCATTCAAATGTTGAATTTAAGGTATCGATTCCACTGCGAATTTCAACGAGCTCACTAGAAATAGATTCAAAGCCTCCAGAGAGACAGTCATTTAGTATTACAGCCTGTTCTTTGAACACCTGATCCGACTCGCGTTGTGAGGCAATGATGTCACGAGTTGAATCTTGCAGCGATGATTTAACGGAATTGACCTGAGCGCTAACTGAATCCTCAAAGCTTTTTGCTTGCAGGTAATCATATTAACCCGGCAATAAATTGTAGTGACATTCCTTATGCTGCGGCCGCATAACGTATAAGTTCTGCTTGGAAATAGGAGGCTACGCGTTCGGGAGATTTGCTGAGC
>VFKE01000141.1 GCA_009885695.1 Verrucomicrobiota bacterium
ATCGAGCGCGCCATCCACGAGTCGAAGCTCGGGCTCAATCCCTCCGTCGAGGGCAAGGTCATCCGCCTGCCCGTGCCGGTGCTCTCCGAGGAGCGCCGCCTGCAGATGGTGAAAACGATCAAGCAGATGGCCGAGGAAGCCCGCGTCCGCGTCCGCTCCGCCCGGCGTGATGCGCTCGAAGGTCTGAAGAAAAACCAGAAAGACGGCGTCATTACCGAGGACGACCAGCGTCGCGGGGAAAAGGAGATTCAGACCGTGACCGATAAAAAAATCGTCGAGATCGACCAGCATGTCGTCTCGAAGGAAAAGGAAGTGATGACGGTGTAAGTTTTTCCAACCGATGTTCACCACCGGCGGCTATCTTGATCTGGCCCATACTGCGCACGCCGGATTGTTTTCCGACAGTGAACCGGTCTGGGTCGTGTTGTCTCGGATTGCTCCTTACCTGGAATCAAAACTCAAGCCAACGATTTCCGGTGATGTGCATGACAAAGCGATTGTAGGCGACCAGGTTTTCATCGGCGAAGGCACCATCGTCGAGCCGGGAGCGGTGATCAAAGGACCGGCCTGGATTGGCAAAAACTGCCAGATCCGCAGCGGCTGTTACATCCGGGAGAACGTCATCGTCGGCGACGGCTGCGTGCTGGGAAACTCTTGCGAGTTCAAGAACTGCATCCTCTTCGACGGGTGCGAGGTGCCGCATTTTAATTATGTGGGCGACGCCATCCTTGGACACAAAGCGCATCTCGGCGCGGGCGTGATCCTGTCCAATGTGCGGCTTGATCGCGGCGATGTCATCGTGAAGCACGGCGCGGAACGCATCGCCACCGGCTTGAAAAAATTCAGCGCGATCATCGGCGACCACGCCGAGATCGGCTGCAACAGCGTGATCAATCCCGGCAGCATCATTGGCCGTCGCTGTGTGATTTATCCGCTGGCCAACTTTTCCGGTGTGTTGCCGGAGGACACGATCTGGAGGGTGCGGCAGCAGGGGGAAGCTGCGCCGCGTGCCAGTTGGTGACGAATCTCGGAGGCAGGTCTCTCAGAGCATTTTTAAAAAAAACGTAGCCGCATCTCGTAAGAGTGCGGGAAGAAGCCACGGCAGCCAACGAAGTCTTCCTATTTCCCGCACTATCGCTTCGCAGCTGCAGGGAGAGCTTCCATATTTCCCGCGTTCTTACGAACGCGGCTACGAAATTATTTAACGCGCTCTAAATCGTGCTCGTTCCATACTCGTCCCCGGAAGCTTGAACTTGCCGGAGAGGCTGCGGATTCGAGAACGAGGACGAGCAGGAGAACGATAATGATCCGCCATTCAAATCACGCTGCGACCAGCGCAGGCTTGCGCACCTGGGTGCGGTATTCCGTGGGGGAACTTGCGGTCACGCGACGGAAACTGCGGTTGAACTGCGAAAGCGACTGGAAGCCCACGTCGTAGGCGACTTCAGTGATGCGGGCCTGAGGCTTGAGGAGGAGACGCTTGGCCTGCTCGACGCGGGCGCGATTGACGAATTCAGTGAAGGTCATGCCGGTGGCCCGTTTGAAGACTTTGCAAAAATGGAAGGGGCTGACGCCAGCGTGACGCGAGACATCTTCCAAGGCCATCGGTTCCGAGAGATGACCGAGGATGAACTGACGGGCGCGCTTCACCGATTCCGGTTCGCAATCTGTCGATTGGAGGAAGAGGCGCTCGGCGTATTCGCTGAGTTGCGCCGCGAAGAACTGGAGCATGGTTTCGACAGCATGAGCGCGATCCAAGGTCATGACCGGCAACTTGTCAAACCAGTGGCGGGCGGCGCGCAAATCCGCCGGTGTACAGCCTTCATCAAGCATCTGCCGGGCGGCGTCCTCAAATTTTGAAATTCCTTTGTTGCTGATGCGGATCGGTTCGGCGCAGAGATGGATAAACGGGCGTCCGCTCAAGGGCACCGGGACGCAAAGCTCAGTCACGAACGCGTAGTTTGCGGCGCTGCCGTGCTGGTGGAGTTCGTCCCGCACGATGCGCAATGCGCAGCCGGTGGTAAGGCGGAAGGCTTCGCGATAGCGCTCAAAGATGTCGCTGTGGAGGAGACGCGTGACAAGATCGGCGGATTCTTGAGTATGGGATGCGGTGTTCATGGCGTTTGGTTTGGGTTACGCCTGATCCTAGGCAAGAAATGCGCGGTACGATATTCGTAGGCCCTACGGCATTTTGTGATGCTGAAATTCGCAGTCCAGCATAGGGGAATCCAGTAGCCAACCAAGTGGCTCATGCGGCCCTCCGCATGAATCAAAAACCTCGCGCAGCGCTTGATGAAAGTTTGGCGCTATCGCGCAAGGGTTCAGGTTCACGCGGAGGTCCGCATGAGCCACTTCATGCCCCGCTGCCGCCCGCATTCTCCACCCACCGCATGGCGTAGTGCACGAGAGCTGCGCCATCGGTGAGCTGGAGTTTCTCCTTCATGTGAGCGCGATGGGCATCGATGGTGCGGGCGCTGACGTGCAACTGCTCTGCAATATGACGCGTGGCCTTGCCCTGGCCAATGAGCTGGAGAACCTGAAGTTCGCGGTCGGTGAGCCGATCCAGTAGCGAACTCTCGCTGGCCTTGCGCTGGCCGGCGATGCTTTCGAGGAGATGTCCCGCCATCTTTTCACTGAGATAGATGCCGCCTTCCAGCACCCGATGCGCCGCTTTCACCACATGGTCCGCCGCTGTTTCCTTCATCAGATAGCCGCGGGCGCCGGCCCGCAGCGCGCGCTCGGCATAGAGGGATTCATCGTGCATCGAGAGCACGAGCACCAGCGTGCCGGGAAACATGGCGTTTAGATCCTTGATGAACTCCAGTCCATGTTTGTCGGGCAAGGTGAGATCGGCGATGACCAGATCGGGCTGGAGTTTTTCCACCGCCCGCAAACCTTCGGCGGTGCTTCCGGCCTCGCCGCAGACCTGGAGGCTGGCTTCGGAGTTGATCAATTGCATCAGGCCATGTCGCATGATCGGGTGATCATCCACCAGGAGAATTTGTTTTTTGATCTTCTTCATCACGCGGACGATTTGCTGGCGGCTTCCGTCTGCGGCACGGTGCACAGAACTTCGGTGCCGCCCAATTCATCCGGCCCCACCGTGACCCGGCCGCCGAGCATCTTTGCACGATGAGTCATGGTGAGCAGGCCCAGTCCGGTGCCGCGTCCGGGCGAATGATCGGGAATGCCGACGCCGTTGTCGCGGATGCGGAGGATGATCTGGCCATCGGCGGCGGCGAGAGAGAGTTCAATGCGGTCAGCGTGGCTGTGCTTGATGGCGTTGCCCATCGCCTCCTGGGCGATACGATAGAGCTGGACTGCGGTTTTGTTGTCGCGCACCAGCACCGGCTTGTCGCACCAGAAGCGGCAGGAGACCCGGAAAATTTTCTCGGTGCCGCTGGCCAGCTCGCCAAGGGCGGACATGAGACCTTCCGATTCCAGCACCACGGGGACGAGGCCGCGCGACATCTCGCGGGCGCGGGAATTGGCCTGGGAGACGAGATGAACAATTTCAGAAAGATTGTCGGCGGATTCATTGCCTGTCTGCCGGAGCTTCTGCTGTGCGACCTGGGCGAGACAGCCGATGGCGGCGAGCTGCTGGCAGAGATCATCGTGTATGTCCTGGCCGATGCGGCGCTGCTCTTCCTCACTCAGCTCAAGGATTTTTTGTTCAAGATTCTTCCGTTCCGTGATGTCGCGAATGATGCCGGTGAATACTCGCCGCCCGCCCGTCAGCGGCACTTCGCCGATCGACAGATCCACGGGAAAAACGCTTCCATCTTTGCGCTGGGCGATGACTTCGCGTCCGATGCCGATAATCTTGCGCTCGCCGGTGCGTTCGTAACGGGAGAGATAGGCGTCGTGCTGCGTGCGATAGGGCTCGGGCATCAGGATGGATACATTCTGTCCGGTCAATTCCTCCCGGGTCCAGCCAAACATGCGCTCGGTTGCGCTGTTCACGTTTTCGATGACCCCGCGATCGTTGATGGTGATAATGGCATTGACGGCGGTCTCCACGATGCCTCGGTTTCGTTCCTCGCTTTCGCGCAAGGCATCGCGGGCCTGCTGGAGTTCCGCCAGCAGCGTGCGCATATTCTCGGGATTCTCAGTCTTCCCGTCCAGCGCACCAATGCCCGGCGGCAGGCCTGGCGCTGATGTTTTCTGACCCGTTGGATGGGATAAGTGCATGATCGCTATCGTCGCGTTCAGGTGGTGTGGTATTCAAATCCGTCCGGCTTCACCGCCAGGATCGAGCAGGGCGCGTGTCGCACGATTTTCTCCGCGGTGGTGCCCATGATGAGCGAGCGGAGGTCGGTCTTGCCGCGGGTGCCCAGGGTGACGAGCGTGGACTTAGTGGCGCTGACGTGCTCCATGATGGCATCACGGATGCTCATGCGCTCCATGACGATATTGCGGTGCTGGCTGATGCTGCTGTTGCGCATCAACGGTTCAGTGAAGGCATCCAATTCCTTCTGCCATGCGGCCGCCGAACTTCCTTCCGACACCGGCAGGGCCGGCAGATAGCCGCCGTAGTCTGCGGCCAGGGCCAGGGCGCTTTGATCGACATAGAGACAGTCGAGCGCCGCGCCATCTTGCTCGGCGATGCGCCGGGCGAGATGCAGGGCTTTGGCCGAGGTCTCGGAGAAATCGACGCAGGCAATGATGTGCTGGTGCGGGCCGGTGATATCCTCTTTGACCACCAGCACATCCGGCGGAGCTTTGCGGATGCACTTGGTGGCAATGGTGCCGATGCTTCCCGGCCCATGCTGCGATCCACGCGAACCCATGACCAGCAGGTCCACCTCGTGCAGTTTGCTGGCTTTCATGAGTTCGACAAAGGCATGGCCCACGGCGATCTCGCATTTTAGATTCGCGGCGTCCACGCCGGAGTCAGCGATGAAATGCTGCAAACTTTTTCCGATGTGGGCGATGACTCCCGGGCCGTCCAACTTGAGCGATTGTCCGATGGCATCGGCCAGCGTTTGCTCGACGACATGGAGCACGATGAGCGCAGACTCATCGAAGGCGGCGAGGCGCGCGGCTTCGCGGAGGGCGTTCCGGCTGTGCGGTGAGAGGTCGATGCCAACGAGAATACGGTGAAGCTTTTTCATAGTGTGATGGGTTTGAGGTTCAGCTTACGATAACCGGAATTGTTTCACTGCGCAGCATTTGCTTTGCGAGAGGCACGGCTTGCCCGGTCGCCCGGACGCGGCTGCGACCAGGGCTGGACAAACGGACCATGCCGAGCGTGACCAGCGAACTGAGCGGCATCAGAATTGCCGCCAGCAGCGGGCTCATGTGACCCGTGAGCGAGACGATGATCGTGGCGATGTTGTAGGCCAGCGCAAAGGAGAACACCTGGCGCACGGAGCGGCGACGGAGCACGGCGACCTCCAGCAGGTCCGGCACGAAGCGCAGACTGTTACCGAGAAAATAGAAGTCAGCCTTGTGCTCCAGGAAGTTCCGGCCCGTCACCGGACTTCCCGTGCAAAGCGCCTCGGTAAAGGCCAGGCTGTCATTGGCACCATCGCCGAGATAGAGCGTGCGCCGCGGGTCGAGCGCGGCGACGTGCGCCGCCTTTCCGGCGGGTGTCATCTCCGCGCGCCAGTTGGCTGGCGTGATGTTCAAGGCTTGCGCGGTGCGGGCTACTTTTTCCGCGCGGTCGCCGCTGAGCAGATGCATGGCGAAATTTTTTCGCCGCAACGTATCGAACGCCGCCACGGTTTGCGGACGCAGAGAATCACGGAAGCGGAATGCCGCGAGTTCGACGCCGTCGCGGGTGAAGATCGTGTCCGCTTCTTCCGCCCGCAGTCCAGGCCGGCCCAGGCTCCATTCGCATTTCTGGTCGTCCGTGTATTTCACGCCCATGCCGATCACTTCCTCAACGGCAGTGTGATGCGGCTCCGGCATCGCACCGAGCGCTTCGAACAGACTCCGGCTTACGGGATGGAGATTGGCCGCCACCAGAACTTGCAGCGCAGATTTCTCCCGCGCGCCGAGTGCCTCGAGCACTTCGGGGTTGATGAGCCGCGGGTTTTCCATGGTGAGCGTGCCGGTCTTGTCGAACACGATCGTGCGCACCCGTGCGAGTTTCTGCCAGATGCCCGATGTGCGAACGAACACGCCGAGCCGCTCCATGGTGGTCGCCGCCAGATCATCAGCAAACGGCGTGGCCACACCGAGTGCGCAGGGACAGGACACCACAAAAACGGAAATCATGATCTGCAAAGCGTGACCGACAACAGCGCCGTGGGCGAGCCAATAAAAGAAACCGGCCAGGCCGATCACGATCACCGCTGCCAGATAGCCGCTCAAGAGTCCCGCAAACTGCGGTGCGGATTGATCGCCCGCAGCGGTGTCAGCAAGCTGATGCAACAACGAGGCATCCCAGGTTTCGAGACATGTGGCTTTCACGGTCGCTCCGCCAATGTTCAGCGCGCCAGAGGGTATCTGCTGGCCTGTGCCGCGACTGGTGGCATCGCTCTCGCCATTGATCCATTCGAGACTCAGCGTGGCATGAGGGCTGTTGAGAGCGCAAGTAACCGGAAACACTTCGCCGGGTTTGATGAGCAGCACATCACCACGCGCGAGCTGCGTGATGGAGATGGATTTTTCATTCCCCTCACCGTCCACTTGAGTGACGCTTTCCGGAATGGTCGTGCTTTGCAGAAGGCGACGGCGGTTGCGCTCCACGGCCGATTGCTGGAGCCAGCGGCCCGCGAGCATAAGAAAAATGAAGATGGCCACAAAATCGAAATAACGCAGTTCATCCACACCGCCGAGCCAGCCGGCCATCGAGCCCAGCCAGGCTGCGGCAATGCCGAGGGTGATTGGCGTATCGATATGGAGCACGCCGCGCCGCAGTGCAGCGAAACTGCGCTGCGCAAAATAACTGCCGCCGACGAGGAGCGCGAGCGTGGCAGTGCAGGCAGCGATCAGATCAAACCATGAGGCAAAGAGAAAAGTTCGTTCCATGCCAAGGTAAGACGGTAATGAAAACGCCATCGCGTTAAGGGCAAAGGCTCCGCAGACTCCGGTGCGCCGGCCGAGGGAAAAAACATCGCCCGCAGGCGCGGCGCCATCCTTGCCAAGCAAATAGCCAAATTGCTGCACCCGCCGCGCGAAGTCCGTTAAGTCGAAAGCACCGCGTTGCCAGGTCAGGCGCAGAAGACCACGAGCGGACTGGATTTCGATGCGCTGGGCACCTGGCAAGGGTTTGAAGATGCTGTCAATCAGCCAGACGCAGCCCAGGCAGGAGAGTCCCTGCACGGCGAGGTCGAGCTGCACCGATGCCGCATCGCTGGTGCGTGCTTCGGCCTGCCCGGCGAGTTCTTCCAGCCACTGCCAGTCGCGCTCCCGCAGTGCCTGCGGTGGAACGGGTGCGAGCGTGGCATTGCCGCGCAGATTGTAAAAGTTATCGAAGCCGCCTTCGGTCAGCATCGTGAAAACATGCTCGCAGCCCGCGCAGCAAAAGCGCGTGCGATCCGGCGGCACGGGTGTACCGCAGTGGAGGCAGGAGCTTTCCGGTGCGTTCATTTTTTAGTGGCAGCAAGTGGGATCGAGTTCGCCGGTGAGCGTTCCGCGCAGGCGCCAGGCCATGACCAGTGCGGCGGAAAGCGCGAGACCGCGTTGCACATGGCGCATGGTGCCCGGGCTCAGGCGCAGATTCAGCCAGCGTGCGGAGGTTTGCATGAGGGCCAGCAACGGAAGCGTGCCGAGGCCAAAGGCGACGGTGAACTCCGCGCCACGAGCACCGGAGCCGCCGGCCATCGCGAGTGCAAACATCAAATAGAGCGGTCCGCAGGGAAGCAGCGGCGTGGCGAAACCGATCAACGAAGCCCGCTTCGCAGTGCCGAATTGCAACATGCGAAGGCGGAGCGCGGCGATGGGTTTGCTCAGCAGCCGTGGCTTGGGCAGCCAGCGGTCGAGGCCGAGTGCGACGCCGATGAAGACGAGCACCAGCAGCCAGGGGAGCACGATGCCCGCGCCGTGATGAAACCAGCGCAACGGCAGCGTGCCAATGGCCCCGGCGATGAAACCGACGATGCCGTAGGAAGTGAGACGCGCGCCGTGATAGAGCGACGTGTCGCGCAGCGGATGCGATGGCTGGTTCGCACCACCAACGAGCCACGCACACGCCAGCGGGCCGCACATTCCCGCGCAGTGCACGCTGGTAACGAGTCCCGCGACGAAGGCGCTGGCCGTGGTGTCAATCGTGGGCATCGGCGGGCGGCGTGATGCGGGCGACCGGAACACTGTCCGGCTGATTTTTCACGGCAATGGTGACGACAACGGACCAGAACGCGACCATCACCACGAGGGCGACGACGATCCAGATCCAGGGGCGGCTATTTTTTGTAGTGGTCGGGGCTGAGGTAGTCATGGTTTTGAAGCCGGGTGTCGGGTCCGAGGATTTCGAGTTTGCGTTCGATGGCTGCCCCGCCGGGCTTGTCCTCCCGGACGACGAGGGTGACAGTGGTGGGGCCGTGAAAATCGAGCTGCGGAAGCGTGAGCACCGCCAAAGGAGACGCCTGGCCCATGGCCGGCACTTCTATCGCGGTGGTGCCTAGGTTGAAATGAACGGCTGGAGCATCATGCAACTCCATTAGAAAACGGGCGGGCGCGTTGTTCTTGTTGATCACCTGGACATTGAACTGGTTGCGAATGGAGCCATCGGCCATGAAGTACGGCGCGCCCTTCATCCGTGTCGCAGTGACATTCATCGGTTTGACCGAGCGCGCGGAGAACGCAAACACCACCAGCCCGATGAGTGCCATGACGCTGTAGCCGATGGTGCGGCCGCGAATGAAGCGGGTCGGCCCGCCGTTGAGACCGTTGAGCGAATCGTAGCGGACGAGGCCGGGTTTGCGCCCGATCTTTTGCATCACGGTATCACAGGCGTCCACGCAGGCTGCGCAACCGATGCATTCCAACTGAAGGCCGTTGCGGATGTCGATGCCCGTCGGGCAGACTTGCACGCAGCGCACGCAGTTGATGCAGTCGCCCGCGTCTGTGGTGCCGGCCTTGCCTCTTGGTTCGCCACGCGTTTTGTCGTAGCCGATGTTGACGGTGTTGTCGTCCGTCAGTGCGGACTGCAACCGGCCGTATGGGCAGAGGATGATGCAGAACTGTTCCCGAAACCAGCTGAAGGCAAAGTAGAGCGATCCGGTGAGGGACAGGATCACGCCAAAGGCAAAAAGATGTTCCGATGGCGGGCCGTGCATCCAGGCGTAGAGCTGACGCAGCGAGACAAAGTAGCTGCTAAAAACATGCGCGATGATCGCGGAGATAAGAAGGAAGAAGCCGTGCTTGAGGACGCGCTTTGAAATTTTCGTGGCGCTCCAGGGCGCGTCTTCAAGTTTGCGGCGCGCAGGTGCATCACCATCGATCCACCGCTCCACACGGCGATAAACGTGCTCCAGAAATACGGTGTAGGGGCAGGTCCACCCGCACCACACGCGACCAAAAAATGAGGTGATATAGAAGAGCGAGAACCCGAGGCCGGTGATGAGAAAGAACGCCAGCCAGAGATCCTGTGTGGCCAATGTCAGACCGAAGAGATGGAAGCGGCGTTGCGCCACGTCGAGAAACACCGCCGGATGTCCGTTCACGGGAATCCAGGGCAGGGCGACGTAACCTGTCAGGAGAGCCAGCGCCGTGATCCGGCGCAGCACCGTGAAGCGTCCCTGCACATCCGCCGGATGCAGGAAGCGCCGCGAGCCGTCGGCATTGATCGTGGTGACGCTCGCGAGATTGGGCTGGGCACGGTTCATCGGGGTTTACTTTGCCGGCGCAGGTGGCGCGGAGATCGTAAAAGGCTCGCCCTCCTTGTGATGACTCATGATGAAAGCGGCAACCTCGACGCAGCCGCGAGGACCGAGCATGGGTTCCCAGGGGGGCATTCCCTTGGTGACGTCCGGCGAACCTTTGCGCACAATCTTGAGAACGTCGGAGGGGTTGCCGCCATACTGCCATTCCTTGTCCGCCAGCGCTTGCCCGACCAGTGTCAGATTTTCCGGATGCGTTTTCTTGGCCATCAGATCCTCTCCATGACAGGTGACGCAGCGTCCCTGCATCATGAAACTGGCACGACCGGCTTCGACGATCTTGGGATCGCGGGACATCTCCCAGAGCTTCTTGTCGTCCAGCGACTCAAACTGCCGGAGCCGGTTGTTCTCGATGGCGGCCATGGCGTCGTCCACGCGCTTTTCATCCGTCTGGCCGACGTTGAACTGATAATACGCCAGCCAGTGGATTACGAACCAGGCGATGGTGATGTAGAAGGTGAAGAGCCACCAGTTCGGAAGCTTCTGGTCATATTCCTGAATGCCGTCGAACACGTGTTCGCGGAGCACGGGTTCAGAGTCGTTGGAACGGGGGGTGTTCATGGCAAAAGGGTGATCGGAGTGGCTTAAGAGGAACCTAACTAAATTTGTAGCCGCGTTTCGTGAGAACGCGGGAAGAATGGATGTTGTGGTGGTCTGCGATATGTCTGCCCGCACTCTCACGAGATGCGGCTACGGCTTTTGTAAAATGTCCTGGCGTTTCGGGGACTCCGTCTTGTCATCATCCAGCGGCAGCCTGGCCAGGTGATCGATCCGGTCTTTCCGCATCAGGATCGTGCGGATGAAGGCCGCCAGGAAGACGAAGAGAGTGATGGCAAAAGCGACGTAGGGCGCCCAGTCGTGCCAGGATTCGGTGATAACACGGCGGAACATGGTGATGCGGGTCAGGGTTTGATGGCGGTGGAGCGGAACTTGTCCGGAGAGCCGGGTTTTATGGGGAAGGGTTCGTTGACCCAGGGCGTTTTGCCGGTGACGTCGCCGGGTTTCTCAAACTTGGCGAAGTTCTGGAGGTAGGCGATAAGCGCGACGATCTGCGAATCAGCCTCGGCGAACGCGCCGTTGGCCTTCAAGTCGGTTGCGATCTCGATGCCTTGCTTGATGGCTTTGTCGCGAATTTCGTCCTTGGTCATGGCTGGGAAGGGAACACCGAGCCGGCGCTGGACGGCGATCTTCGAAGGCAGGGCGGCGAGATCAGCCTTCCGGGTGAGCATCCACGGGTAGGACGGCATGTTCGAGTCCGCGTTGATATCGCGCGGATTGCGCATGTGGTTGTAGTGCCAGGCGTTGGGATACTTGTCGCTGATGCGGGCCAGATCGGGACCGGTGCGCTTGCTGCCCCACTGAAAGGGGTGGTCGTAGATGCTTTCACCCAGACGCGAGTAGTCCCCGTAGCGCAGCACATCGGGCACCAGGGTGCGGATCATCTGCGAGTGGCAGTTGAAGCAGCCCTCGCTGACATAGAGGTCGCGACCGGCGAGTTCGAGCGGCGTGGGGATTTTTTGGAGCCGGTCTTCGATGTTACTGGCACGGTTCACGAAGACCGTGGGGAGAATCTGAATGATACCCCCGATGACCACGGCTACGAAGGTGAGCACCGTGAAAGGGAGATAGTTCTCCAAGAGTTTTTCATACCAGTGCGACCACGACTTGCCGCTGCTGCGGAATTTCTTCACGGCGAGAACGGAGACGACGCAGGCCCAAACGAGCGCGACGAGGTTGGCATACGGCGGGAGGAAGAACCACGCGAGGATGAGTACGAAGCCAAGGCCGCAGTAGATCAGAGGGTCGTTGACGAAGGTCTCCCGCCAGCTCATGACCTTGTCTGCGGCGGGCTTGAGCGGGACGACTTCGCGGGTTTCATTCACCGGACTGCCGCTGCGGATGGTCTTCCACAGATTGTAGATCATGAGCAGGAAGCCGGCGAGGTAGAGCACGCCGCCCAGCACGCGGAGCAGCATGAGGGTGCGGATCGCGTTGAGTGTCTGGACAAATTCATAGACCAGCGAAGTGCCGCCATCGCGGGTTTCATTGAGCATCAAGCCCTGGGTGATGCCGCTGACCCACATCGACACCACATAGAAAAGGATGCCGATGGTGCCTGTCCAGAAGTGGAAATTTGCGAGCTGAATGGAGTATAGCCTGGTGCCCCAGAGACGCGGGGTCAGCCAGTAGAACAGGCCCGCCGCCATGAATCCATTCCAGCCGAGCGTGCCGATGTGCACATGGCCGATGGTCCAGTCGGTGTAGTGCGACAGCGCGTTCACCGCGCGGATGGAAAGCAGCGGGCCTTCAAAAGTGGACATGCCGTAAAAGGTGATGGCCGCCACATAGAACTTGATCACGGGATCGGTGCGGAGCTTGTCCCAGGCGCCGCGCAGGGTGAGGAGGCCGTTTAACATGCCGCCCCAGGACGGCGCCCAGAGCATGAGGCTGAAGGTCATCCCCAGAAGCTGAAGCCAGTGCGGCAGCGCGGTGTTCAGCAGGTGGTGCGGCCCCGCCCAGATGTAGAGAAAGACCAGTGACCAGAAATGGATGATCGAGAGCCGGTAAGAATAGACCGGACGCTCCGCCGCCTTCGGCAGGAAATAATACATGATGCCGAGAATGGGCGTCGTCAGGAAAAAGGCGACGGCATTGTGCCCATACCACCACTGCACCAGCGCATCCTGCACGCCCGCGAAAATGCCGTAGCTGTGCGTCAGTGAGGTCGGGATTGAAAGGTGATTGACCACATAGAGCATGGTCACGGTCACGATGGTGGCGATGTAGAACCAGAGGGCGACGTAGAGCGAAGGCTCGTTACGCTTGGCCAGCGTCCAGAAAAAGTTAAAGGCGAAGACCAGCCAGACGACCGCCACCATGACGTTGATGGGCCAGATCAGCTCGGCGTATTCCTTGCCGCGCGTGAGTCCGGCGGGCAGCGTGATCGCGGCGCAGACGATGATCAACTGCCAGCCCCAGAAGTTGATGCTGGAGAGGAGATCCGAGGCCATGCGCACCTTGCAAAGGCGCTGGGTGGAGTAGTACACCCCGGCGAACATCATATTGCCCACGAAGGCGAAGGTGGCGGCGTTGGTGTGGAGCGGGCGGAGACGGCCGAAGCTGAGGAAATCCACGCCCTCGCTCTTGAACCAGCCGAAGGTGAGCCACTCAAGGAACTTCCCGTTCATCTGCCAGAAGTTGAGCTGGGAAGCGACGATGACTCCGACCAGCATGGCCACCGCACCCCAGATGATGGAAGCGAGCATGAAACGCCGCACACTGCGATCGTCGAATTCGATGAGGACTTTGTCGGTGTCGGGCATGGGGGAGGAGGGTAGAAATGGAATGCTGGAGTCAGGGTTGTGGTTTTTTCGCCTGGGCGGGCGGAGTGTCATCGAGCGGCAGCAGCGCGTCCTGTTCGATGCCGCGGCGCGAGTCGCGCTGGCTGAAGAAAAACATGGCGGCGAAAAGCGCGCCCAGCGAGAAGCTGATAAAGATGGTCAGGCCGAGGACTTCCATGAGCGCGCCACAGAACCATCAATGCTACCTAGTGGCTGCTCACGATTTGGCGAAGCTGACGCGCATCTTGTGATCGGAGGGCGTATATTGTGTGCCGAGGACGCAAATATTGTACTTTTACACGCAAGACTTAGAGGGGTGCTTATGCGAGCCGCGTTCATGCCGCGCGTTTTTTGGTCTAAGCAGCAAATCCTTGGTCCTCCAAGTCAGGTTAGAGCGGTTTAAATAACTTCATGGCCGTGTGCGTAGCCGCGTTCGTAAGAGCGCGGGAAATAGGGAAGCTCTCCCCGCAGCCGCGAAGCGATAGCGCGGGAAATAGACATGCTTCGTTGGCTGCCGTGGCTTCTTCCCGCACTCTTGCGAGATGCGGCTACATCTTTTTAAAAATGCTCTGGCGCAATTTCAATTATGTCGTGGCCGCGTTTCGTGGGAACTCGGGAGGTTTGGCTGCTCCGGCGGCATATAAAATATCTTTATCGGGTCGCGACGTGGACGCCTGTGCGCTCTGACGCTACCGTTTCCAATACATCGCCCGAAACGGATGATCGTCGATGAGGTTGCTCTCCACGCCCTTCAAGCCATCCCGGCGAAATTGGACGCCGACATAGTGATAGACCGGGATGATCGGGGCACCTACGGTGATGAGTAGTTTTTCGGCCTCGGCGAAGACCGCGTGCCGTTTGGCAATATCAGCTTCGCCCGCGGCGGCAGCGATGAGTTCGTCGTAGCGCTTACTCTCCCAGCCGGTACGGTTGTTGCCGTTGCCGATGGTGAAGCATTCCAAAAATGTGTTGGGATCGTTGTAATCGCCAACCCAGCTCGAACGGCAGATGTCGTAGCTGAGTTCTCTCATCGATGACAGCCAGATTTTCTGTTCCTGCTTGGTGAGCGAGACTTCGACACCGAGCGTCTCCTTCCACATGGCTTGCAGCTCGACCGCGATATTCTTTTCCACCGGCAGCGGTAAATATAAATACTCGACGCGCGGCAGTCCGCGTCCCTCTGGGAATCCAGCCTGGGCGAGAAGTTCCTTCGCAAGTTTCGGATTGAACTCGGGACCGGCTGGCGGCTGGTAGTTCCGTCCCGCGCCCGGGGGCGTGAAGCTGGTGGCGGGCTGCTCACCAAGGCGCGTAATTTTTTCTACGATGCGCTTCCGGTCCACAGCGAGCGCAAAGGCACGGCGCACCAGCGGGTCGGTGAACGGGGCTTTGGTGACATTGAAACGGATGAACCAAGTGCCGAGAAAGGGTCCGGTGCGGAACCATGACTGCTGTTTGAGTTTGTCGATGAGCGAGACGGGAACCATGCCCTTGTCCATCACGAGATCCGCCTGACCGGTCATGAAGTAGTTCAGCGCCGTGTTCGCATCCGCGATGGGCATGACGTCCACGGTGTTCATCCGGGTGTTCTCGGCGTCCCAGTAACCGGGGTTTTTTTTCAGGCGAATGCGGTCGTCGAGCAGCCAGCTTTCCAGCAGGAAGGGACCGTTGCCGACCAACCGCCCTGGTTTCATCCAGGAACCGCCGTGCTTTTCCAGCGTGGGCAGGTGCACCGGGGATAGCGTCTGAAAGGCGCAAAGATCGATCCAATATGGTATCGGATTTTCCAGCGTGGTCTCCAGCGTGCAGTCATCCACCGCGCACACGCCGACTTGCGAGAAGTCCTTGATCATTCCTTCGTTGTAGGATTTTGCGTTCACCAGCGGATAGAGCTGCGGCGCGTAGTCGGCTCCGGTGCTCGGATTCAGCACTCGCTCCCATGATTTCACAAAATCATGCGCGGTGACGGGATCGCCGTTGCTCCACTTGGCGTCCTTGCGGAGGAAAAATGTATAATGCTTTTTGTCGGCCGAAGCCTCCCAGCGCTCGGCCACGCCGGGTTCCGGTTTGCCCTGGGCGTTGAGCCGGCAGAGTCCCTCAAACAAGGATTCGCCCAGCCGCATGCTTACTTGATCGGTGATCATCGCGGGATCGAGTGTCTCGATCTCGGCGCTGTTAATGAACACCAGATCGGCGCGCTCCGACGAGGGCGCACAGGCCGCAAGCAAAAACGCAGCGGCGAAAAAAATGGAGATGCGGGACCCGGCGCGCATCCACCAAGTTAAGGCGAGATGAGCCGAGCCTGCGAATTATTTCGCTGGCCCTGGAACTGCCGGAGCAGGTGTCGGACTTGCTGGGGCAGGAATCGGCGCGGGTGTCGCTGGCGCACCAACCGCAGGTGCAGCCGGTGGCGTTGACGCCTTGTCTTCCCCAGCTTTTTTGCTGACTGCCCCTTCGATCAACTTGCGAATATTTTCCTCGGACATGGCGGGGGAATCCTTGCCAGCGACCGGGGTCACCACCTTGTCGGCAGGATTCACGAAAGTATCCTTGCCCTTGGAGCGGTCATCCTGGCGCGAAATGAGGATGGCGAGCAGGAAGGTGAAACCGAAGAGCGCAATGCCCAAATAGACCGTTGCCTTCTGGAGCACGTTAGTGGTCTGGGCGCCGAACATCTGGTCGGTCACGCCAGAGCCGAAAGCAGCACCGAGTCCTTCCTGACGTGGACGCTGCATGAGCACCAGCAGCGAGAGCAGCAGGCATACAATCACTTCGAAAACGGTGAGCAGGGTGATGATAATGTTCATGAGGGGCAGGGACTATGGCACCGGAGGCGGGCTTGGCAAGGAAAAGGCAGGGGCATGTCGTGGTGCATTCAAAGTTGGACATTTGTGCGATCAAAGTTGGACACAGGATATCTTCAGGGTTCATAGCGTAGTAGGAGCGAGGGTTTTTGGTGTTTATCAGGGGC
>VFKE01000164.1 GCA_009885695.1 Verrucomicrobiota bacterium
AGTGCGCAAGAGCAATCAGGGCTTGCAAGGGGGATCGCTTTCTCTTATCAAATGCCTGTCAACCAGACCGCTGAAATCTTAACGATTTAACGGAAAGAAAAATCCCCCCATGGTCGGGCTACACACAGGTTGCAAACCCGTGCCACTTGCAAGTGAGCGTTCCGTGTTCTGCTGATTTTTGGTCTGTAGTGGTGTGAGATTGTCGGTGCGTCATTTATGACCGCGCCCAATTGGCCCGATAGTTCGAGTGATCCGGCACCCGACGTTGGTAATCGCCTTGCGCCAAGCCGAGCAGCAGCAAGTCTGCGCTGGATTCGCTCATTGCCACCGGCACGTTCCACAGCACCGCGACTCGCAGGAGCGCCTTCACATCGGGATCGTGAGGTTGTGATTCCAGTGGATCCCAGAAGAAGATCAGCAAGTCCATCCGCCCTTCCGCGATCTCCGTGCCGATTTGCAAATCGCCGCCGAGCGGTCCGCTGAGGAATTTTTTTACAGGCAGACCCGTTTCCTTTTCGACTAACGCGCCCGTAGTTCCCGTGGCGCAGAGGTGCCAGGCAGCGAGCTAGTCGCGATGTTCCTTCACCCAGCGCACGAGCGCTGGCTTGCGATGATCATGAGCGACGAGTCCGAGGGTGGGCATGGGGAGTTTTCAGGGCTTTATTGTTTCTTTGAGTCGTGCATGCAAATCGAGTGCGGCTTCAAACACAAATCCCTTGCCGCGCTTGCGCTTGGTCAACATGCCGAGGTTTTCCAAGACCAGCAGATCACTGCGAGCCGTGGCATAAGCAATGTCGTGGCTGCGTTTATGGCTCTCGATAGTGAAAATGGTTCCTGGATGACGCACGGCCCGGTTCAAAATCGCTTCCTGTCTGTGATTCAATTCGCCAACCCCGCGTAAATTGGAACTCAATTGACTAAGTTCAGTCGATTTACGCTCGGTGTATCGATGAAGCTCATCAACTGCCTTCCGAATGACGCCCATCTGGTGGAGGATAAAGTAGTTCAGGTCATTATCGTCCGTCTCCGTGTAGAGGAATGCCTTGCCGTATTGGGCGGGCGCCTTGACCAGGAATTGGGAAATCGAAATAAACTGAAACATCCAATATCCGCGTCTTAACATGAACCAGTAAAAGAGCACGCGTGCAGTTCTTCCATTTCCATCCTTGAATGGGTGGTCATACGCCAGCCAGAAGTGCAGCAGAATGGCCCTGAGCACGGGATGAATGAAGGGTCGTTGTGATTCATCAGCATTCGCGAATGCACAAAGTGCTTCCATGCGTTTTGGCAGTTCACTGGCAACTGGTGGAGTGTGCAGCGATTCGCCGGTCTCGACGTTTTCAACACAAATCAGTTCTTGTTCGGTGCGGAAACGCCCAACAGCACTGGGATCATCGAATGTATCCACTGTGATCAAGCGATGAATTTCAAAAACAAGATCTGGAGTCAACGGTTGCTGTTTCCAGTCGGCCAGTTTCCGCATGGTCAGATAATTGTTGAGAATCATCCGCTCGCCCTTGTCGCGAGGCGGCCGGTTGGTGCGCAGCATTTGACGCGCAATTTCACGGGTTGTCGCCGCTCCTTCAAGCTGGCTTGACGTAATCGCCTCATCCATCAGGGATGAAACGTAATACTGTTCTCGAGTTTCCGAATTGGTAACCTGTTCAGGCATGGCGACGGTTCCGCCAGCGCGCATATCAATGTCGTGAAGCGTCGCAAGAATCTCGTCGGTGGCGTAGTATTGGAAATGCCTGCCCTTTAGATCAAGCAATGGCACATCTTGGTATTGACCTGTTCTTGCCAGCTTGATGGCCGACCACCACTGTTCTGCGCTGAACCCCGGTGGAGGCGTGCGATGACGTAATTCATCCCAGTGGAAATAGGGCCCAGAAAGCGCCTCCTTACCCACGGGATAGATGCGAGACCACTCTTCATCGCTGGTTGGCAGCGATGGCTTGGGCGGTGTGGCGGGCATCCTCATCTTATCAATTTGCTATCAATTCGTGATGAACTGATAGCAAATTGATAGCAAATGACAACCAAAATATGATTAAATGACCAGCATTCCCTTCAAAAATGGCGCTGTCCGGCTCTTTTTGCTCTTCGCGACTTCCTCGGGCGTGCCGGTGGCGACAATCTCGCCGCCGCGTTCGCCGGCCTCCGGACCGATGTCGATGACGTAGTCGGCTTCGGCGATGACGTTGAGTTCATGCTCAATGACGACCACCGTGTGGCCTTCGTCCACGAGTCTGTGAAGAACGTCGATTAAGCGGCGGACGTCGGCGTGATGCAGGCCGATGGTGGGTTCTTCGATGAGGTAGAGATTGCGCTTGTCAGTCTTAAGACCCTTCATTTTCTCGGTGACACTGCGACCCTGGCCGGCGTTGAGTTCGGTGACGAGCTTCAAACGCTGGGCCTCGCCACCGCTGAGCGTGGGGCTGGGCTGGCCAAGTTGGAGATAACCGAGTCCGGTGTCGGCGAGAAGTTGGAGCGGTCGCTGAACTCGCGGAATGCTGCTGAAAAATTCAGCGGCCTCAGTGATGCTCATGCGGAGAACTTGGCCGATATTTTTTCCGGCATATTCGATTTCCAAGGTGGCGGTATTGAAGCGCAGGCCGTGGCACATTTCGCAATGCACGCGCGTGGTCGGCAGAAAATTCATCTCCACTTTGATCTCGCCATTGCCGCCGCAGGTCTCGCAGCGACCGCCTTCGGTGTTGAAGGAGAAGCGGCCGGCTTCAAAGCCGCGCGCGCGGGCTGCGGGGAGCTGAGCAAACAATTTGCGGATGTCATCGAGGATGCCGACGTAGGTCGCGGGACAGGAGCGCGAGGTCTTGCCGATTGGCGATTGATCGACTTCGTAAACGGCGGTGATGTGCTCGACGCCGCTGATGGCGGTGTAGGTTCTTGGTTCTTGGTTCCTGGTTCTTGGTTTAGCCAGGGCGCTCTTGACTGCTGGCAGGAGGGAGGCGCGCATCAGCGAACTTTTTCCGCTACCGCTGACGCCGGCGAGAATGGTTAAACGGCCGAGCGGGATGCTGACATCGATATTCTTCAAATTGTTCGCACTCGCGCCATCGAGATGGAGCCAGCCCGTCGTAGCAAGGGCGTCTCGCCCTTGTTTGGGCAAGGGCGAGACGCCCTTGCTACGTTTCTTCGGCAATGCGCGTCGTTCGCCGCGCAACGGATGCTTCATGACCTCGCGCAAACTCTGGCCGGTCACGCTGGCTTTGTTCTTTTGAATTTCTTTGATCGTGCCCATCGCGGTGACTTCACCGCCGAAGCGTCCGGCGCCGGGTCCGAGATCGATGATGGTGTCCGCACGACGCATGGTTTCTTCATCGTGCTCGACGACGAGCAGCGAGTTGCCTTTGTCACGCAAGGCGATGAGCGTGTTGAGCAGCGCCTCGTTGTCGCGCGGATGCAGGCCGATGGTGGGTTCATCAAGCACATACAAAACGCCGCGCAGATTAGAGCCGAGCTGCGAAGCCAGCCGGATGCGCTGGGCCTCGCCGCCGCTGAGGGTGTCGGCGCTGCGGTTCAGTTGCAGGTAACCCAAGCCAACCTCGCGCATGAAGCGCAGACGCTGCTCGATCTCCGTCAGGATATCGCGCGCGATCTCATCCTGGATGCCAGTGAACTTTAACTGCGATACAGCTTCGCCGCCGCGCTCGGCAGACAACGCAACTAACTGTTCAAGTCGCACGCCCTTGACCTGCACGGCGCGCGCGATGGGATTGATACGGCTGCCGTGACACGCGGCACAGGTCACATGCGAATGTTCCTCGCTGTCGAACTTCCGCTCTTCCTCCATCTCGGCTTCGAGCAGAGAAATATCATCGCGACGATCGGCTTCCGGTTGATGGGCGACGGTGACGCCGAAGCCGCGACACTCCTGGCACCAGCCGTGCGGGCTGTTGAAGGAGAACAGGCGGGGATCAAGTTCTTCAAAGCTCATGCCGCAGTCTGGACAACTCATCTCGGTGTTCAGAATCTGGATGGACTTGTCGGGCAACCGCAGTTTGAGCGTGCCCTTGCCCATCTTGAGCGCTTTTTCGATCAATGGTCGCAGCGCAGTGGCGCTCATGCCGCGCTCAGTATGAGCGATGACGGCGTCGATGGTGTGTTCCTTGAAACGCTCGAGGCGCGAGAAGTTCGCGGTGTCGCGGAACACGCCGTCCACGAGCAAAGTTTCGATGCCGTGCTTGCGGGCATGTTCGGCGACCTCGGTGTGGAAACCTTTCCGGGCCTTGATCAGCGGGGCCATGATGTGAACGAGCGATTTCTTTGCCAGGCTCTCCACGGTTTTCACCACGGCGCTGACGCTCTGCTTTTCCACCGCGATATTGCATTCAGGACAGTATTGCGTTCCCACTTTGGAAAAGAGCAGACGAAGGAAATGATACACTTCTGTGATGGTGGCGACGGTGCTCTTGCCACTGCCGCGCGAGACGCGTTGCTCGATGGCAACAGTCGGCGGCACACCAGTGATCAAGTCCACGTCGGGCTTTTCCATCTGCTCAACAAAAGTCCGTGCATAGACCGACATGCTGTCGAGAAAGCGCCGCTGGCCTTCGGCAAAGACGAGGTCGAAGGCAAGTGACGATTTTCCGGAGCCGCTCAAGCCGGTGACGACAACAAGTTGATCGCGCGGGATGTCGAGCGAGATGTTTTTGAGGTTGTGTTCGCGCGCGCCTCGGATGCTGATGGAATTCGGAAGTTGGAATTCGGAATTCGGAAGTGTTGACGCGCGATACTCGGCGGGTTCTTCGGCGAGTAAGGAAGAGAGAAGGATGGTATCCGTCCGAGCACCTTTCGTTTTTTCAATTAGCGCGGATTTTAAATATTTTCCCGTCCGAGATTTCTCACACGCCACGACTTCTTCCGGCGTTCCGGCAATGACGAGCTCTCCACCGGTTGCTCCCGCTTCGGGACCGAGATCAATGACCCAGTCGGCACATTTGATGACTTCTATATTGTGCTCGATGACGAGAATGCTGTGGCCTTCATTCACGAGGCGCTGCAGAAGTTTCATGAGCAACGCGATGTCGTCGAAGTGCAGACCAGTCGTTGGTTCATCAAGGAGGAAGAGCGTTTTAAAAGGGAGCGCGGGCATCTTGCCCGTGCTGCTCATAGAAGGCACGGGCGAGACGCCCGCGCTCCCTTGATCAAGCAGATGACCGATGAGTTTGAGGCGCTGTGCTTCGCCACCGGACAACGTATTTAATGGCTGGCCGAGGCGCAGGTATCCGAGACCGGCTTCGCAGAGCAAGCGCATCGAAGTCACGATAGACTTGGCTTTCTTCGTCCCGAGTCCGACAAAAAACTCCATGGCCTCCTCGATGGTCATGCAGAGCACGTCGTGGATGCTTTTGCCTGCAAGCTTGATGCGCAGCGTGTGTTGCTGGTAGCGTTTGCCCTCGCACTCGGGGCAGGTGACGTAGAGATCGCTCAGGAACTGCATCTCGATCTTCTCGAAGCCGTTGCCCCAGCAACGTTCGCAGCGGCCGTCACCGCTGTTGAAGCTGAAGAATCCAGGTGTGATGCCCTCAGCCTTCGCATCTTCGGTTTCTGAGAATAGCTGGCGGATGATGTCGAATGCACCCGTGTAAACCGCTGGCGTGCTGCGCGGCGTGCGGGCAAGCGGACTCTGGTCCACCATCACGACGGAACTTATCTTGTCTCCGCCTTCAACGAACTTTACTCGACCAGGCTCGTCTTCCATGCTCTCGCCACGCTGGCGCAACAGGTTCCGGTAGAGCACATCGTGTACGAGCGTGCTCTTGCCGCTGCCGCTGACGCCGGTGATGCAGCACAGCACGCCGAGCGGGATGTCCACGCTGAGGTTTTTTAAATTATGCTGCCGCGCGCCGATGATGCGCAGCAACTGGCTGCGTTTGGCAGTGCGACGATTTGCAGGAATTGGGATACTCTTGCGACCGAACAAATAGTCGCCTGTGAGTGTGTTGAAAGTGTCGAGGGCAGCCTGCCCTCGTTCGTGAGGGTTTTTTGGATGGGGGCTGGCAGCCCCCAACACTTTTTCCCGAAGATCCGTGAGTGATCCGTTATAAACGAGGTCGCCGCCCTTCTCCCCTCGTCCCGGCCCGATCTCGATGAGATTGTCCGCAGCGCGCATCACGGCTTCATCGTGCTCGACGACGAGCAACGTGTTCCCTTTGTCGCGCAGCCCTTCCATCACGCCGATGAGACGCCCAATGTCGCGCGGATGGAGGCCGATGCTCGGTTCATCGAGAACGAACAGCGTGTTCACGAGCGACGCTCCAAGGCAGGTGGTGAGATTGACTCGCTGGAGCTCGCCACCGCTTAGCGTGCGGGTTTGGCGGTCGAGATTCAGGTAGCCCAAGCCAGCGCGCTCGAGATAACTGAGGCGCGAAGCCACTTCGTCACGCAGCATCTTCGCGGCCTTGTCGTGGTTGCCGATGGTCCACAATCGCATAAGCGGCAGCAGATCGGACACGGGCATTTGCCACAGGTCGTGGAGCGTCCGGCCTTCTACGTGGTAATGCAGCGCTGCTTTTTTAAGTCGGCCACCATTGCATACGTTGCACGTTGTGTAAGCCCGGTAGCGGCTGAGGAAGACGCGCACATGCATCTTGTAGGCACGCGTTTCCTGCCATTTGAAAAAGCCGCGCACGCCATACCACTCGCCGGCGTTGTAGGCTTCCTCGGGATCACTCCGGTCGCCTTCGATGAGCCATTTTTTATCGGCGGCGTTGAATTCATCGAATGGAAGATCGATGTCCACGCGACGATTCTTGGCGCATTTGATGAGATCGTTCTGGCAGTCTCTATAAGAGTCGCCGCTGAATGCTTTGATAAGTCCCTCGCGGATGCTGAGCGATTCATCGGGCATGGCCTTCGTGAGATCGAGACCGAGCGTGCGACCGAACCCGCGACACGTGGCGCAGGCGCCAATGGGATTGTTGAAACTGAAAAGACCCGGCGTGGGCGCAGGGAGTTTGATGTCGCAGTCGGCGCAGCGCCAGTCGGTGGAGAATGAAAGTAGCGCAGGCGTCTCGCCTGTGTGTATTTTGGGCATTCTGCCCGAATCCGAAGCAGCGGGAACCGGCAGAATGCCCGTTCTACACACAGGCAATATGCCTGTGCCACTCAGTGCCGCGCTACACGTTCCCTTGCCGAATCGCAGCGCGGCTTCGATGGCCTCGGTCAGTCGTGATTTGTTTGATTGATCGAGCGTGATGCGATCCTGGATCACGTGAACGACAGCGGGCAGTTTTCGTTTGCCGAAAGTGTCGGGGTCATCGGTGCGAAAGATTTCACCAAAGAGCAGGACGCGGGTGTAGCCTTGCGATTGGAGGAAAGCGAAGAAGTCTTCGACCTTCGAACCTGCAGGAACTGGAACGCCGAAGAGAATGAGCGCCGTCTGGCCCGCGTGCTCGCTCAACAGCGTGCGTTGAATGCTCTCCGCACTTTCCGGTTTGACCGGTCGCGAGCACTCGGGGCAGACGCCTTCCGCGAGACGCGGGAAGAGCATTTTGAGGTAATCATTGATCTCCGTGATGGTGCCAACAGTGCTCCGTGTGGAGCGGATGTTGTTGACCTGTTCGATGGCGATGGCCGGCGGGATGCCGATGATGGCGTCCACCTTCGGCTTGTCCATGCGCTCGAAAAACTGCCGTGTGTAAGGCGAGAAAGTCTCCACATAGCGCCGCTGGCCCTCTGCGTAGATGGTGTCGAACGCGAGCGATGACTTGCCTGACCCGCTGGGCCCGGTGATGACGCTCAGTTTGCCGAGCGGCAGGTCGAGATCGAAGCCCTTGAGATTGTTCTGCCGCGCGCCGCGGATTTGAATGACATGGGGGATAACTTTATTCGGACGATGGAGAGACATTTCGGATAAATGCAAGACGACAGCGAGTCGTGCATCTTAGCGATTCGCACGGCGCTGGCAATTGGACGCATGGTGAACCATTCGGCTTTATATGATGATTTGACTTGCACCCCACGCTTGTCACAAAGATTATGCGCCATGAATTCTTTGCCTAAAATTACGCTGCGTGGTGAGAAAGACAATGCACTGGTTGATTCAGCAGGCGGGTCTGTGGCTGCGTCCATCCACGGGGTGACTTATTATGATGTGCCGACGCATTGTGACGAACGCGGAACTGTGACCGAGTTGTTCGACAAGCGATGGAACTGGCATCCGGCACCGGTGAATTTTGTCTATAATTTCACACTGAAGCCTGGGAAAGTAAAAGGCTGGGGCATGCACCTGTTGCATGAAGACCGGTATTTTGTTCTTTTTGGTGAGATGAAGGTGGTGATGTTCGATGCCCGGCAGGATTCACCTACGCACGGGCTGGTTTCCGAGGTGGTGCTGAGCCACTATCGGCGGCGCCTCATGAGCATTCCGACGGGAGTCTGGCACTTGAACTGGAACATCGGACAGACGGATGTGGTGGTGGTGAATTTTCCGACAGTACCCTACGATCACGCCAGTCCGGACAAATATCGCCTGCCGTTGGACACGGACAAGATTCCCTACAAGCTGCCCCATCTGGCGGGCTTCTAATGGTGCTGCGCATTTCGCGATGAATGCCACCGTCTTGCTGCCGACATTCAACAGGGCTGATGTGCTGGGTCATGCCATCGAATCCGTGCTGGGGCAGACGGTGAAGGATTTGGAACTGTTCATCGTGCTGGATGGCTGCATCGACGGAAGCCTGGATACGGTCAAAAGATGCGCGGCAGGTGATGCGCGCGTGCGCTGGTGGGACATGCCGAAGGGATTTGGCTCCGGCATGGCCAACCGCAACCTCGCGCTGCGAGAGGCGCAGGGTGAATTTGTTGCCTACATGCAGCATGATGACATCTGGTTTCCAGATCATCTGGAAAAAGTGCTGGCCCCGATGTTGGACTCGAAGGTGATGGTGACCACCGGGCGGACGGTCTGGGTTTCGCGTCATGGTCGCATGACGCCGGGAGTAAACAATCTGCATGATGCCGTGCAACTGGAACTCTTCATGAAAACCGTATACTCCCGGCTTCCGTCGCACTGCTGGGCGCATCGGCGCTGTGTCTTCGAACAGATTGGTTATTGGCCGGAAGAGGTCGAATACGGAGGAGATATGGTGTTCGAGCAGCGGCTGCTGAAGTACTCCGCAAGAGGCGGCTACTATGGAGTGCCCGAGGAAACCTCGCTGCATTTCGAGAAGCCCAGCACGTCGGCAAGCGAAGATCGGTATTGGAGTGTGCTGCACCGTGCGCCCGGCCGCCTCGATGCGGCGTTGCGCCTTGATGTGCCGGAGGGGATGACTGCGCAGAAAGCCGCGCGGGACCGGCTTCGCACACAACCCTCCTGGATTCAAGAGATCCGCCACGCCTGCGCCCGGGCACTCGAGATCTGCGCCTATGATTTGGAACATGCCGATGTTCCCGCACTTCGGCGCACGAACGAACGGCTCCAGGGCAAACTTCACAAGAGCCGGGAAAAACAGAATGAATGGAAGGAAAAGGTCGCAAGACTGCGCGAAAAAATCGAGGCTCTCCACGCCGCCCGGAAGTCGCGACTGAAGCGGAAAGTGATGGCGTTGTGGTCGTCGTGGAAGGGAAGTTGGGGCAGGTGAAGCGTTGCGCGAGTTCGTATTGCAGGCACCGGGAGAGGTTGCGATGGAAGACTCGTGGTGGGGGGCAAACGGACGCAGCGGAAGACTTGAAGTTTCACGGACATGAGGCACGATGCCCGCTTAATTTATGAAACTCTCCCTTTTGACCGCCGCTCTCGGAATCTTTCTGCTCGCTTCCTGCGAAACACCGCAGCAACAGGGTGCTGACTATCTTGTCGGGCTGGGAGGCACAGCACCACAGGCTCCGCCATCACTGGGTGTGGGGGAGCAGGTGTCCTATTGGGATGACGATGGGTCCCAGGGTGCACCGCGCATCGTGGTGGACTTGAACATGCAGGTGGCCCGGTTCTATCGCGGCAATCATGTGATCGGTGTGGCGGCCATCGCTTCCGGCAAGGAAGGGCGAAGCACGCCGCCGGGACAATACAAAATCACTCAAAAAAATCCGAATCATAAGTCATCTAAGTATGGCTGGATTGAGGACGGGGCAAAAAATGTAGTCAACGATGACGCCATGCCCTCGACTCCGGTTCCGGCGGGCTGCCGTTATGTGGCGGCGCCGATGCCGTGGTTCATGCGCCTGACGAATGACGGCGTGGGCATGCATGAGGGATATCTTCCGGGTTATCCCGCGAGTCACGGCTGCATCCGCATGGACCGCGGCGTGGTGAAAAAGTTTTACGAACACGCCTACATCGGGATGCCGGTGGTCGTTGTGCGCTAACCGAGGCCCAGCGCTTTGATCTGCTCCTCATTCCAGCCAAGATAGTGGCCCAGTTCATGGAGAAATGTCTTGCGCACTTCTTTGCGGTAGCTCATTTCGTCACCGCCGGCATAGTCCCAGAGGTTGTCGAGAAACAAGCGGATGCGCGGCATGTCGCCGGGATCGACGGGCGGAGGATCGAGCCGGTTCCAGCCCTCAAACAAGCCGAGCAGATCATCCTCGATGGACTCACCAGCATCGTGCAGGTCATGGTTGGATTCGTATTGCACGACGCACTCGTGCGCCGCATCGCGCACGTCGGCGGGCAGACGGCTCTGGGCGCGGGCGACCTCCGTTTCAGCGAGGCGCAGGAGTTTTTGAAAGGACACGGGCATTTGCAGCAGTCAGAAAGGAGGGTGGACTTAGGAGTTGTTGTTTTCCTGTTGCCCGCTGCTTTTCCCCATCAGATGCCCGTATTTTTCCTTCCAGTCCAAGGGCAGGCGCATGGGTTTGCCCTGGGGCATTTGCACGAGGGCGAGTGACTGCTTGCAGGTGATCAACAGCGTGTCCTCGTCCTTGCGACGCATCTCGAAGCTGCACCAAAACCGGGCCCGCTCGATGCTCTCCAGCTTTCCATGGATGACCAATTCGTCGCCCAGCTTGGCCGGCTTGCGGTAGTCAATCTCCGTGCGCACCAGCACCGGATAGAGATGGGTGTGCGCCATTTCGCGCAAATTCAGGCCGAGCTTGGCCGCCAGACGGGTGCGCGCGGTTTCGATCATGCGCAAGTAGGCGAGGTTGTGGACGACTCCGCCGCAGTCAGTGTCGAAGAACATGACTTCCTCGTGGGTGGTGATGGTGGG